>NZ_JAFEVM010000016.1:0-66632 GCF_016901105.1 Treponema sp. Marseille-Q4523
GTACCTATCTCACCGTCATCGATATTAATAAATTCAAAGCGATAAACGATCGCTACGGCCACGCTGAAGGCGATGCGGCTTTAAAACATACGGCGAACATATTGCGCAACATTGCCGCAAAGCACGACAATATTTTTATTGCGCGATTCGGCGGCGACGAATTTATTATTTTGTCGAAAGGGGAACGGTATACAAACGATATCTGCGCCGAATTTAAAAATGCGCTTACACGCTTCAACGCGGCGCATCAAAAGCCGTGGGAACTGAGCGTATCGCTCGGTTCCGCGCCGTATAAAACGGAATACCGCGATTTTGAAGAATGGTTTACGCAGGCGGACAGCGAAATGTATAAAGAGAAAAAAAGAAAAACCGCCGCCGCCCAAACGCATAAGGGCACCTCGAAAAACTTGCCTTCAGCGATTTTTCAAAACTGCGACACAGCGCGTACGCGGCATTTCGCCTACGCCTTTTCTATCAATATCCGTCAGACATCGCGCGGTTATTGTCTTTGATGCACAATTCGTCGTACACGAGGCTGCGCTTACGCAGCTCTTCTTTAAGCGCCTGAGGGAACGGCATATTGCGCCAAAAAATGCCGCGCACTTCTTTGTCGAGCCGCTGTACGCCGGTCGATTCTTTCGTCATCCACAAGATGTAATCTTCGATAAAAAATTGTTTGAGGTCGCCTTTTAATTTTTGCCGGTCGATGTATTGATAATATTGACCGGTGAGCCCCTCTTCCATCCAATAGTACGACGCTTTTTCTTTTGCGACTTGCCAGCGGAGATCCGCGACGGCGGTCAGCACGGCGATGTGCAGATCGCGCGGATACATCGGAATGACGATACGCCCGCGGCTCGTCACAAGATTGTAGCGATCGAAGGGCTGCCAACAAAAACCGCGGTCGCCGTAAGTCGGCACAAGCAGCGTATACGGGATGATCCTGTTCGGCACGCTTTTGTGAATGCGGCAAAACGCGCCCGGGTCGATCGACTCGATCCAGCGCATAACTTCGAGAACGTTTTCGCGAGTACCCGTTCCCCGTTCGGTACAGTGAAAAAATTCGCGCGTAAAAATGGGAAATTGATTTCCCTGCCGACCGACCGTCATCTTCGCCATCTGTCGCACCGTATCGAATTCGGTTTTCAAATCGCCGGTATTCATTTCGACGATTTCCGGCCCCGCATCGAGCTTTTCCTGTACGCTGTCAAAGATACCCTTCGCTTCTTCGAACTCCCGCAAATTTTTTGCAAGCTCTTTGTCATTCCGCGAAAGGTTTCGCAATTTGTCGCTGATCTCGGAAAACTCATGTTTTTGCGATTCGGTATACGGCGCGAGATGAGGTTCGAGTCCGAAACAGGGCTGATGTTCACATATATCGTTGACAAGGCGCTTCAATTCGATTTCGAGCATTTCACGTTCGTGCTCTTTCATCGTGAGCATACTTTCCGCACTCTGCAATTTTCCGGAATTTTTCGACTGCAACTGCATGAGCCTCGTCTGTTCCTGCATCTGCGCTTCGTCGGGATTTTTGCTGATCTTGCGCGAAGACGCCGGTTCGTCCGTCATTGAAATATTCATGCGTCCCGAAAGGACTTCTTTAAACCATTCGTCCATGTAGAGGATCGGTTCGTTCGTAAGATTTTCGAATATGATGCGGGAAAAGAAATCTTTTTGTTCGGGTTTAAAAAGCGACGGAAGCAAAACGCCGAAACGCATGAGCATACGCTTGGGCATCGGCAAATGCATATTACCCGATTTTTCCGACATACCGCGCAACAGTTCCCAATACGCCGAAATAATATTTTGCCGGAAAACCGAACGGTCTTTCGGATCCTGACTCGTAAGGTATTTTGAAAGCTGTACGTGCACGCGCTGAGCGGATTCGTTTTCGCCGGAAAGCGCCGTTTTATAGTATTCGGGATCGTCGAAAACATCGGACGGAACATCGTTCAGCGATTTTCCCGGAGGCCCGAAAGCTTTGACACCCAAATCGACATCGTGAATTCCTTTCGGCGCTCTCCGTTCGGCGGGGCTGTCCGTTTGCGTTTCGGGCGAGACATCAGCCTCTGCCGTATCGATATTCGTTTCACCGATCCGGTGCGACCGTTCCGCTTCCGCAAGCAACGCCGCGATCGACGGATCCAATTCCTGCTCGTCCATACCACCCTCCGTTTTTTGTTGTCCATTACAGTATATCACGCAGACCGTATTATCGCAATGCTATACTTGACACAAAAAGCGATAATTTGATATGCTGATACTACGTCTTTTGGAGCGATGTCCGAGCGGTCGATGGAGGTAGTCTTGAAAACTATTGAGGAGCAATCCTCCGGGGGTTCGAATCCCTCTCGCTCCGGACAGCAAAATCGCCTGTGATTTTTATCGCATCGATTTTTAATCGGCATCGCTCGTGCATCGTTTACGGCGCCGTCGGACGAATCGGAAGCGTGGTAGAGCGGTAATACAACGGATTGCTAATCCGTCAGTTCCGTAAGGGCTGGGCAGGTTCGACTCCTGTCGCTTCCGTATTGTTAATTTTTTTTGAGACTATAGCTCAGCTGGATTAGAGCACCACCCTGCGGAGGTGGGGGTCGCACGTTCGAATCGTGTTAGTCTCGTACGGCTTATAGCCGCTTGAGGAAAGATGCGAGAGTGGTCGATCCGGACGGTCTCGAAAACCGTTGAACCCTTTTGGGTTCCGGGGGTTCGAATCCCCCTCTTTCCGCTTAACGAGCGTTGTAAAAATCGTTAAGGGATTCGAACCGGAGCGAGCGCCGAGCAGGTGCGAGGATGAGCCCGCCGGATGCGGGCGGAAGCGAGTGCAGGCGCCTGAAGCGAGCAGGCAGGGATGCTTGCGAGCGCAAGGCGAATCCCCCTCTTTCCGGTCAGCGTGCATCGTAGATACCGTTGAGGGATTCGAAGCGGAACGAGCGCCGCGTAGAAATCGTTTTTATTATTCATCTTATTATTTTATACTGAAAATATTTTAGGAAAGATGTCCGAGTGGTTTAAGGTACACGCTTGGAAGGCGTGCGTGCCCAAAAGGCACCGGGGGTTCGAATCCCCCTCTTTCCGCTATGCCCAGGTGCCATGCAGCCGAACGCCGGCAAACCCCGTCAGAGCAGGAATGCAGCAGCGGTAGTCGGATGTGCGGCGTGCCGTGGATTACCTGGGCTTTTTTTATTAAAATTATTAATTTTTCGAAATACGACTTGATTTACATATTTACCGTTTCACTTTCTTCCGTTTTTTATTTCGATACTTATCTTGCTCAAGTAGTTTTTTTTTCTTTGCGGCTACACATTTTTTTCTTCGTGAAATATTCTTTTTGCGCCGCCTTATATTGATCCAACGATTTCGGTTTAGTGTTTTTTTTCACAGCATCTTTTATACGGATTTTTTGATATGCGACCGTTTTATATAACGGAACATACAAAAAATCATTCAGCATCCATTGTATGAGCTGCGGATTTGTCGGTTCGGCCCCGAATACATATCGACCGGAGTAAAACTCTCCATCGATTTTTTTTTGAATGAATGCACACCAAAATTGTCCGTCGAAATAGATTGTTGTGATTGTGAAGTCGTCCATCCTTTACCTCCGGGCATAGGAATCCCAAGGTAAAACCGGACATCAAAAAGAATGAAGGTTACTGAATATGATTGCTCATATCAACCGGACTACCGTCACCGGTTCGTGTTTTTGTTTTACGATTATAAAAATATCTCTTATTACGTCTATTGTCAAGAATATAAAAATCTTTTTCCCCTGACATCGATTCGCCCGCCCTTATCCCGCATACGCGGCTTTTTCCCATTTCGTTGAGGCAAGCCTCATCAAAAAAATCGTACCGCGAAAACAGAGTTCGATGCCCATCGCGATCCATGCGCCGTACAATCCGAATCTCGGCACAAGGATGATCGTCAGTACGATGCGCACTCCCCACAGGCTTACGAGGTTCATGATGCCGGGAACGAGGGTATCGCCCGTTCCGCGGAGCGCGCCGGAGGCGACGATGGAGGCGGCGAAAAGAGGCTCGGCAAAAAGCTCGATGCGCAAAACGCGCACTGCAAGCGCTCTCACGGCTTCGTCCATCGTAAGAAAGGCAAACACGGCAGGACAGATCGCATACATGAGCGCGCCCGTCACCGTCATCACGATCATGCCGCACGCCGTCGTGAGCAGAGCAAAACGTTTCGACAAATCGCTCCGCCGAGCTCCGACGCTCTGTCCGACGAGGGTTACGGCCGCTTCCTTTATGCCGAAGCCGGGCATATAACACAGCGACTCGGCCGTTACGGCAAAGGAATTCGCCGCGAGAGAAACGGCTCCGAGCGGGGCGATAAAACGCATCGATGCGACGACGGCTCCGCTCCACGCCGTCTGTTCGGCGCCGACGGGAACGCCGATTTTCAGAGCGCGCTTAAAATCGCCTTTATCGATTTTCCACGTATCTTTTTCGATAAGTGCAAGTTCGGAAGATTTTCGAAGCGTGTAATACGAAATCAAAACGGCGGTCACAAGGGCTGCGCACACGGAACCGTACGCCGCACCCGCCGCTCCGAAATGCAGTATGACGATAAACAGATAATTGAATGCGACATCGAGAGCGCACATGAGCGCGTTCAATACGCCCGGAGTTTTCATATCGCCGGATGCCTGTAGCATACCGCTCATCAAGTACACAATTTGAAAAACCGGAAGCGCGAGCTGGAAGACCGAAAAATAAAACGAAGCGTCGCCCCTGATCGCATCTTCGGCTCCGAGCCACGCGGGCAGTATGCCGCTTACCGAAACGCTCAGAAAGGCGACGACGCTCGAAAAAATCGTACACACGACGATCGCTTGGCGCAGCAGACGCTTCGTTCTCCGCCCGTCACCCGCACCGACCGCCTGTGCGGTCTGCACGATAAAGCCGGTCGCAATCGAATGCGTCAATCCGCCGAACATCCACAGTGCCGGCGAAACGAGCCCTATCGAAGCCGCCGCTTGTGCGCCCAATCGCCCGACCATCGCCGCGTCGATATACTGCATCAAAATCGAAGAAACTTGAGCGAGCATACCGGGCACGCTGAAGCGCCACACATACGACAAAAGCCGAGCGCTCGGAACAGCGTTCCGTTCTTCTAATAATTTTGCAAGGGCGAGCTGTCCCCGCGCCTCTTTCAATTTTCTTCCTGTGCGGCGTACCAGTCGATTTTGCGCGTCAGCACCATAAGCAGCGTAACGACGAAGAACAAACCGAGACTGCCGATCAAAAGCGCGTAGTCTTCGGCTTGCAGCGTGCCGAACAAAAATATATACGACGTCATCTGTACGAGCGCAAAGCAGGCTCCCCATTTCGGTTTTTTGAAAATCGCGGACGCGTAAAACAGGAGCAACGCACTCACTGCAGCCGAACTGATCCAATACGTCGTACCGAACGGTATATGCTCGGAAACCGACAGGAGCAGCAGGTAAAAGATCACATCGGCAAGACCTATCAAACAGTACTGTACCGGATGGATTTTCACATGCGTGAAAATTTCAAAGATAAATATCGTGATAAACGGAATTATTAAAAAGAGAAGCGCATATTTTATGCTGCGTTCGGTTTTTTGATAATTGTCGACCGGCGTTACGAAATCGATCTGCACGGTTTCCGCGTCGTCGCTGTCGTATGAATCGTATGCATATTTTTGATTGGACTTGCGCGACGATGCGGGTGCGTCTTCTTTTTCGGATGCGATCCACTCTTTCGGAAACGCGGTCGAAAGGCCTGCGATATTCCATACTGCGGAAAAGCCCGCGTCGGAAATGCTGCGCTCGGTCGGAAGCCAGCCGCCGGTAAAGCCCGGTGTCGGCCACGTCGATTCGACGGCAAAGGTATTGTCGGCGGCAAGCGGCATCGCGGCAAAATACTGCCCTCCTTGAATACCCGTTTCCGCCGTAAACGCAAAGCCCTTTCTGCAGTATTCGGCAGGCACATTGTAAAACACCGTATTTGAAAACGGACTCGCGCTTTCGGGCGACATGAGCGACATTTCGAGCGGTCTTCCGTCGACCGTGACGGCGGGCAGTTTTGTTAAATTTTTTTTATTCGAAATGCCGAGCATCAAAACGCATTCGCTCCACACGATGTCGCGCTCGTCTATTTTGTTGTACGAATAATCGACTGCGGAAAACGAACCGTCGGAATGCACCGTACCCGAAAACACAGGCGCCTTAAAAATGCCGCGTGTCAGGTACTCCGGTTTTGCGGAAAATTGCATATTCCACGTTTCCGGTACGCATACGATATAATTCGTCTTTCGTTCCGAACGCTTCGTACCGTTTTCCCATACGTCGACCGTTTTCTTAAACGGTACGGCGATCGCAAAACCTTCGATGACCGGAGCGCCGCCTTTCGGTTCGAGTATGGAACGCACGGCTTCCCTTTGATACGATTTTCTGTCGTCGACGAGAGAGTCGAGCATGTGCAGCGGAATTAAAAACAGCAGCACAAGCACGAGAATGATAAAGGGTTTGAAGCCGATCCTTCCGACCGAATTTAATAATTTATTCTTGTCCATAAAAAAACTCCCGCAATAAGCTATAATTCCGAGTTTAATCAACAACCTCGACGCAGCCTCACAGCGAAGCTTCAAGCGGCGTCGGGGTATTAAACCTTCCGCACGAATAAAACTCACCGTTCAACACGGAATTTATTTTTTTTGATATGCCGTACGTATCGCTTCGGCAAACAATTTATTTTGATCGTGACGCTCAGGTACCGAAAACAGCGGCTTGCCGTCTTCTTCCGAGATACGGTATATCTGCGTCGGAGGTACGGAGTATGCGGGACTGTCCGGATTGTTGATCCACCAGTCGAGCACGGCAACGATGCACAGCGTATATTTTAATAAATTCGCATTGGTCGCATTCGTCGTCGCCGTCGTATTTTGCGCACCGAGCAAAACATCGAGCCGCTTTGAAATTTCGTTCGGGATATCGAAGCGATAATGTGCCCACGGATTCCCCACCGACTCGACAGTACCGCGCACCTGCGCGACCGCGTCGCACGCGTTTGCAATGCCGGTGAAGTATTTGCGAACAAAGTCGATGCGCTTATACAGCGGCGGGTATTTGCTGTCGTTTACGGGGCGTTCCAGCACGAGCGGTTTGAATTTCAGCTCCGGCAAAAACTGATATTGCGTCTGCCATAAAAGCGCCGTGAGCGATTTTTCCCCGAACTGGGAAGATTCGAAATCGCTTTGAGAATATATTTGATTGGTATAGTATATGAGCGGTTCCGCATACAATTTATTAAAAACGTTTTCCCTGTATGCCGACCACGTATCGAGCACGGCGTCGATCGAATCGGAACCGCTGTCGCCCGTTTCCTCTTTGACGAAAGCGACATTACGGCAGCCCTGAAAAAAATCTTCGAGGATACGAAGCAATACGACCGTCGTCTGCATCGGATTTGACGGCGATAAAATATTAAAACCGTCGTCGAATTTATAGAGCGGCTGAAAATACGGAAACAGGTCGGGATGCATATCGAGCTTTTGAAAACCCGCCGCGGGAAACAGCCGATCGAGCAAATTCAATCCCGTATTGACGGTTTCGTCGCGCCTGCCGCGCACTTCGCGTACGGGACTCGCTTTCGGTTCGGGCGCTTTGACTTCTTTCGGCTTGTCGGGGAGCAGCAGATCGAATTTATGAAGACCGATAAACTGCAGGATATCCGCAACTTTTACCGAAAAGAACACGGGGTATACTTCATAGCTGTCGGAACACATACGCATGAGCAGGGGATATAATTTTCTGATGATTTCCGTATCGATATAAAGCCACTTGGTGATCGCTTCTTTTGCAAGCGACTGGAGCTTTTCTTTATCGGCATCGGGATAGACGATTTCGTCGGCGTAAATTTCCTTAATAATTTTCGGGATCTTCGAGCTGCCGTAATAATAAACCGTCATCAACGGATGATATATCGCGCGGATAAAGGGTATGAAATCGCATACGAGCAGCGGCGGCGGCAGCGCAGACAGATCGCCGTATGCCATTTTAATATTTTGCATCGTCCAACCGGCAACCGTCCTCAGGAATTTGAATTTAACATCGGTACCGTTTACGATCTTCGCTTTGTACGTATTCGGCGACATCTGTATGAGCATCTTAATGACGGTAATAAAAGCTTCCATCTGATCGATGTAGAGTTTCAGCGTTACGTCGTAAAACGTGGGCAGAATTTTTTCCGTTCCGTCTTTTTGAAAGCGTCGGATAAAATTAAAGATGCCGTAATTCGCTTTGATGCGATATTCGTCGGACATCATGAGTTTATCGATCTGCGCACAGAGTTTCGGAGAAAGCGTCTGCAGTTCATTTTTTCGCCGGTGCTTTACGGTCGTCGTATGAGGCGAAACGCGCGTATCCGACGATTTCGGACGGTTTCCCGAAGACACGCTTGAAGTTCTACGGGACGAAACGGCCGCGGGACGGCGAGCGTGCGTCATCCCGTCCGGAGATACAGATCGTTCATTTAAAACTTCGCCACCGAGCTTTTTCGCCATCGTTGCCGCTTCTTTAGGATCGATGTCGCCGATCGCTTTTCTCGTTTTGTCGAGCGTACCGGGTGCCCAGTCCGCCGTTTTATTGAAAGATTCGTTGGCCATTCCCGCACCTCCGTTCCTTAAGAATGCGGCATTGCAGGAAGTGTCAACTTCCGAAAATGCCGCATTAGTGCGCGAAAGCGCACACGTATATCCGCGAGTTTTCAAAAGAAAACTCGAATTTACATTGAACGGCGCCATTTCTGACGTTCAATGTAAACCTTGGAAAAATCGCGACCTACCCGAATGAAGATCGATCGCTGCCCGCTTTGAAAATTTTCAGATACGCAGTCTGCTTTTTTTTACGATACCGGGGAAATTTTTAAGCGTCAGTTTTTCTCCGGTACCGGTGAACAGCACGCCGTCGAAGGTGCCGAAGATCGTACTGTAATCGGTACGCATGACGAGGATGCTCAAAACGCGCTTGCTGATCGACACGGGCGTAAAGGTCAAATCGATCATGGATTCGGTATCCTGCACGATCCACGTTTTGTCGCTGCCGAAGGGATGCGTGATCGTCACGGCCGGCATCGGCGTCGGCTTCCCGTCGAATACGACGACGTTTTCGTTGCAGTCATCCGATTCTTCGGGATCCATATTCGTCATCACAAAGCGGAACAGCAATTTCCGTCCCTCATAGTCACCCAGACCGCACATCATTTTGCTTTTTGAATGATAGCGGTAATACGTGCGGTTCATGACCATAAAGGCAAGTCCCGACGTATCCTGCATCGTCACAGCGGGAGTCTTTTTTCCCGCGAGGACATTGAGCGAACCTTCCATACACATCGCAGTGAGCCAAGAAGCCGAACAACGCCTCGTCGTCGGAGCGGGAGCGACGACGACAAGTTCCGCATGCAGAGGATCACTGAAATGCGAAACGAACATACCCGTTGCCGCAGGACGAGATGCATCGCCCTTTACACTGAACACGAGCGATATGCGGTCGCGCTTGCGGTTCCACGAAATGCGGATATAGCGCGATTTTTTGTGATTGATGCAGGCGGCTTTATCGAGCCGTATCGGAACGAAACGGAAGCGCGGGAGCATAAACGTATGATAGACGAATTTTTTGCCGGCGGATCGGTACCAAAATATCACTTCCGCGAGCCCGAACAGCTTATCGTCGAAAAATTCGACCATGCCGATATAATCGCCGATCGAAAACATATAAGCGAGCCGGCTTTTGATTCGGAAATTCGTTAAAAACGCAGGGATCGGAATACCGCCGAACGGAGCTTTAATCCCCTTGATGTCGAGCTTTTGCGGCGGATTTGAAAACGTACCGAACTGCGCGGTACCGTCGGCGACAATCGATTCGGGCGATTCACTTACTGTCCTGGAATACAATCTCTACCTCTGAAACGGTAAAACTTTTATACTCGATTATACATCAAAAATACTACTCCTGCAATTCCGCGTTCCGGTGCGGATATTGTCGCGCGCGTCGTTTGCGTTTACCATTCAATTGCGCATTTCATTTGTTTCAGTTATTATACGCCTATGGCGTATTCCGTTTTCGGCGATCTGCTTGCGGCGCTTTTGCTTGCGGGCTCGAGCGCGCGGATTTTTTTTCTCAAATACGAACGCGTCGACACCGCAGCCGTCCTTGTGCCGCTATCTCTTGTGATCGTCGTTTTGCAGATTTTTTCATGGAATATCGATTGCATTTCGGCCGCTCTCTTCGTCCTCGCCGTGATCGCGCTTTTTACCAATGCCCGCGCGCTTTTCCGCTTTGCATCGAAGCTCTACGTCGATCATTATTCTTTCGTCTTTATCGTTTTGTCGGTATGCATTTTCATCGCTTCTCTGGCGCTTGCAGGCGTTATCGTACGGTATATACCCGTCGCACTCGACCCCACAGACTTCGGCGTCACGGAAACGAAAACACGGCTCGCAGGTTCCTTTACATCGGGCTTTACCGAAGCGGAATACTTTGAGAAGGCTTCCGCAACGCTTTTCGTATACGAGTCCGCAGGTGAAAAAAAATCGTCTCCCGTCGTCATCGTCGGAAGCGATAAACGTGCAGACGCCGCTTCATACCGACCGTATATGATACTGCTTGCCGCCCAGGGCTATACGGTACTCGCCTGCGATTTTTATGCCGACGACGGACGCTGGTTCAATTCGTTTGCCGATCTGCGTATCTTCCGTAAGTATTCGATGATCGCATCCTATCTCCTGCAGAGGGAACGGTTTTCCCGGCAAAAGGATTTTTACACGTTCGGTATGCTCCGCGAATTCGGCGCGATGCGGGATATAGCGACACAAAAATTCGGAAGCGACCTGGAATTGTTTATCGCGTGCGACGGTATGGCCGACGGAGCAGCCGTCGATTTTATCAGACAGGTGAACGGAAACGTAACGGGGGCGCTTGCGCTCGACAGCATCTCCGAATATCGTACACCCGGTTTCGGCTGTATCGAACAGACCGATCCCCTGCTCGCTTCTTTTTTCGGCGTCGAACGCGATAGGGATCTGCGCGTTCCGCGTTCTCTCGTGTCGGAGACGGTTCGGCGCATTCGATAAGAGACTATACGAATAATTTTATCGGGAGGCGAAACTATGACGCTCGCAGAACTCGACAAATATTTTAATTCGTTTTTACACCCGGAAAATTTTCCGCACGATGTATCGCGCAACGGCATCCAAATTCAAAACAGCGATCCGGAGCACAAACCCATCGATAAAATCGCATTTGCCGTCGATGCGTGCGAAGCGACCGCGCTCGAAGCGGCCTCTCTCGGCGCGCAGGTGCTTTTCGTGCACCACGGATTGTTTTGGGGCGACTGCACGGTTTTGACCGGCGTGCACTACAAACGCGTCGCCGCTTTTATTAAAAACGATGTCGCGTTGTGTGCGTATCACATTCCGCTCGACGCGCACGAAAAGGTCGGAAACAACGCGGGACTCGCCGAACGCATCGGCCTAAAAAAAACGGAACCCTTCGGCGAGTGGCGGAATATGACGATCGGTGTAAAGGGCGTGCTTCGAAAACCGCTTACCGTCGACGAACTCGCTTTTCTCGTCATGCGTCCCGAAAAAAAAGTGTCCGTCTTTCCTTTCGGTGTGCGAGACATACGAACGGTCGGAATCATTTCGGGAGGAGCGGGTGAAGACGTACAACAGGCAGCTGCCGCGAAGCTGGACGCATATATTACGGGAGCTTTCGAGCATGAAGATTATCACTATGCAAAAGAAGCGGGGATCAACGTTATCGCCGGAGGGCATTACGAAACCGAAACCGTCGGTGTCAACCTCGTGCGTGCAAAGCTTGAAAAAGAGCTGCACATAGAGACGGCCTTTATCGATATGCCGACGGAATTGTAAACGGCAAAATTACCGTCTCACATTCCACTTTTTATCTGTACGTTTTTTCCGTTATATATGTTTTCGGCGCGTTTACCCTACTTCGGAAAGCTGTCATCGTCTTTACTCACGTAAGAATCCAAACGAAAAGCTGTCACGGAAAATCCGCGGTATAATCAAATCATGACAAATAATTTTCAATGTTTATACGACGGCGACAAGGTGCGCTGCGCGCAAGTACATAACAAGCTGCAAAGCCTATGTGTCCAGGCATCTTACCGGGGACAATTGCTGTGAAGTTGCGGCCATGCTGATTCGCTGTCGCTCGGACGAATGGATAGCGTACAAGTCGTTTAACGCAGAAGATTTTGCTTTAGGTCGTGTGTATTTTATTGACGGGGACATGCGATGCTCGATAACGAGAGACAGCTTTGAGGAATGGGGACGTTCTTTATAAGCATTAAATTAAAAGGAAGCAATCGTTTCAAAGAAACAAGTGAAATGGGTCTGTTCCTTGAGATGGGGTAAGGTAAGTCCTTATTGCACTCAGTTACAGATTGACCGTGAAAATTGATCAGCTATAATTTGGCAAGGTAGACACTCAGCGGCGTTGCAGTTGCAGTTGCAGGTTGACCGGAAAAATTAATCAGTTATAATTCGGATTACTGGTGATTATTGCTACTATGGGTTGCAGGTTGACCGGAAAAATTAATCAGTTATAATGAGATATAATTAAATCCGCCGCTTGATAGGGTTGCAGGTTGACCGGAAAAATTAATCAGTTATAATTATTGCAGTTTTCCAACCCTACCTGCTTTTGTTGCAGGTTGACCGGAAAAATTAATCAGTTATAATTATTGCAGTTTTCCAACCCTACCTGCTTTTGTTGCAGGTTGACCGGAAAAATTAATCAGTTATAATTTTGGCGGTCAAAACCTTGAATTTTGGCGGGTTGCAGGTTGACCGGAAAAATTAATCAGTTATAATCTTATCCATCTGCATATTATACAGATTTCCGTTGCAGGTTGACCGGAAAAATTAATCAGTTATAATGCACAGCAGCGAGCAGAACTTTCAGAGCTTGTTGCAGGTTGACCGGAAAAATTAATCAGTTATAATTTTTCGGCGCTTGATAGCTTGTCTGCGCCGGTTGCAGGTTGACCGGAAAAATTAATCAGTTATAATTTTGCGCAATCGCTGTATACTAAACGTATGGTTGCAGGTTGACCGGAAAAATTAATCAGTTATAATCGAGTTTGTAAGACAATGCTCAAAGTTTTGTTGCAGGTTGACCGGAAAAATTAATCAGTTATAATTGAAATCACGTGTACTGTATTTATCCGGCGGTTGCAGGTTGACCGGAAAAATTAATCAGTTATAATTAATTTTAATCAAACGCTTAACAAGCATTTGTTGCAGGTTGACCGGAAAAATTAATCAGTTATAATTTACTGAAGCATTAACAGGCGCTGTTTACAGTTGCAGGTTGACCGGAAAAATTAATCAGTTATAATTACACATAGATAAACCGGTATACGCAATTCGTTGCAGGTTGACCGGAAAAATTAATCAGTTATAATCTGGACGCATCCGTTTACACACACGGCGTTGTTGCAGGTTGACCGGAAAAATTAATCAGTTATAATAAAGCGGACTTGCCGAAATGCTTGCCACCGGTTGCAGGTTGACCGGAAAAATTAATCAGTTATAATCGTCCGCGGAAACTTCCTGTCCTGACGTATGTTGCAGGTTGACCGGAAAAATTAATCAGTTATAATTTTATAAAGGCGCGTGCGGAAACGTCAACAGTTGCAGGTTGACCGGAAAAATTAATCAGTTATAATTAGTACCACCGATAAAATGAGGACGCTGCAGTTGCAGGTTGACCGGAAAAATTAATCAGTTATAATTATTCTTGTGATATGGGTGAAGTTCATCCTGTTGCAGGTTGACCGGAAAAATTAATCAGTTATAATTTTCTGCGGCGGCAACCGTTTCAAGTTTTGGTTGCAGGTTGACCGGAAAAATTAATCAGTTATAATGAATGGAAAAACGTCACGCGAGCGGTAATGGTTGCAGGTTGACCGGAAAAATTAATCAGTTATAATGGCACAACAGAAGCAATCAACATCAAATAGGTTGCAGGTTGACCGGAAAAATTAATCAGTTATAATCCTTTTGGCTTCCAACCTTGAACAAGCACAGTTGCAGGTTGACCGGAAAAATTAATCAGTTATAATCAAAACCATGACCAGCGTACTGACCGAGATGTTGCAGGTTGACCGGAAAAATTAATCAGTTATAATAGCACGAAGCGAACCTAAAAAGTGAACACGGTTGCAGGTTGACCGGAAAAATTAATCAGTTATAATTGTTGCTGTTTATTATAATCTTTTGTGCCAGTTGCAGGTTGACCGGAAAAATTAATCAGTTATAATGATTACTAGGATGAATAGGAAACGCACTGCGTTGCAGGTTGACCGGAAAAATTAATCAGTTATAATCACGTCGTCACGGCGATGAACGCAAAAGACGTTGCAGGTTGACCGGAAAAATTAATCAGTTATAATTGAACAGACTGTCAATTCAAAGATATCGCTGTTGCAGGTTGACCGGAAAAATTAATCAGTTATAATTTTTTAAGTTTACCGGTGGGAGACTTATTAGTTGCAGGTTGACCGGAAAAATTAATCAGTTATAATTATCGCTTTTGCTGTGTTGTATTTTAAATGGTTGCAGGTTGACCGGAAAAATTAATCAGTTATAATACGTCCGGTATAAATCGTTGCTATACAAAGAAATGGTTTGTACCGGGCGTGTTATTTTTAAACGAAAATCAGAATAAAAGAAACTGTTCCGGCTGCTTTTTTTGCCGTTTTTCGCCCGCATTATAACTGATGATGTTGCCATATTGCCTGTCCGTTATCGTGATAATATCAACTTTTCCCTTCATCGGCAAGTTATCGTGTATCATTCTGTAATATTTTTCACAAGCATCTTTTCCCGAAAATAATTTTGTATAAATGGAATATTGAACCATTGAAAAACCGTTATCCAATAAAAATTTTCGAAATTCCGTAGCATCTTTTCGCTCTTTTTTTTCAATGACCGGCAGGTCGAACAGCACCATCATCCACATAAGCTCATACTTATTTAAAATCAAATCGCGCATTTTCATCTCCGTCCCATAGGGGCAGTTCGATATCCGGTTTTTTATTTTCCAGCGCACGTGCATAGGCATTTGCCATATATTGCATACTTTGAAAAGCCGGTGAGTTTCCTTCGGCTGTATGGAGTTTTATCCAAAGGACGTCGGCGAGCCGCTTTTTTACTTCCGGTGTAAGTATTTCTTTTCCTTCCTTTTGCAATTTGGCGGCGGTAAAATCGACGAGCGGGCGATATATTTCAAAGAGATCATCGACGAGGCAAAATTGATTTAAATTATTACCGTGGTGAATGCCGAGAGAGGGCAAAAGACCTGCGGAACATACCGCACGCGCCATGGCTGCGCGCATTACGGCATATCCGTAATTGAGCAAAGAATTGATGCCTTCCTCATTTTTATCACGAAGAAAGTCTTTGCCGAATAAAGCTTTCCAATACACTTTTGCGGCATAAGCTTCTCGGTTGTCAGGATCGCCGGACTTTACGAGCGACGATATTTTATCGATAAGCTTTGCGTTTTCTTCTTTTCCGTCCATATGCAATACTTGTGCCTGATTTTTTATTTTTCGTATAACAATTTGCTGCCAGATTCGTTTTTTGAGCGGAGCCGAAGCTTCTATTTGATTTTTAATAATTTTTGCAAACAGATAATGCGAAGCGATGGGCAAAACCATGCTTTGCGGTGCATAGTTTTTACCGCAGAGTATGGTAATGCAGCCGCGCTCAGTCAGCGCATTTAATATATTTTTTGACAAAACGACGCTCTGTGCCGAAAGCAGCAATACGCCGATGTCATCAAGCGGCACTTCGCCGAGAGTTTCATCTTCGTGCTTGATGACTATAAAACCTCGGCTGAGAGCAAGATAACGGTTTTCTTCATAGACTTCCAAAACTCTGTGTATCACGCCGTATGTATTATCGGCATATACGCGAGAAATTATTATTTTCTGAAAACTCGTCCTATCGGATTAACCGTTACGCTGTGCGCTTTGTGCTTTCCGAACAGCACATTTACGGAAATACGCTTTTCTTGTTCTTTTGCTCTCCAACAAGGTTCAAGCATATTGTCATTCGTTGCAATAATCCAATCTTTGCAGTTTGAAGCCGCATATATCGGACGAATATCGATTTTATTCTCTTGCGATGCCGGAAGCCCTGCTATTCTGCAAAGATGTGTTGCGCCGTTTTCGGTGAACTCGAGGTAGTCGTCTTTATAGAGCATACAGATATACTTTGCCGCATCATGCGGTTTTTCCAATTTTTTAGGTTTGTTATCATCATTGAATTCATCGCGTCGGAGAAATGTCGCTTTGTATTCGGGTTCGGCATCTTTCTTTTTAGCCGGCATCTGCCAAACGACGGCCGCTAAATAATCTTCCGGACACAGGTAACGGGGGACGGCGGAACTCGCAATCCTAATCGGTGTTTGTCCCCAGTTTATACACCGTACCTTTTCGATGCGATATTTTTTGCCGGGTTTACCTGCCGCGCTCGGTTTTCCGCTCCATTCCGTTTCGCTGAATTTTTGCAGCTGTTCCGCAAAGGACAAGTCGGCGTGTTCTTTTATAAATGTTTTCAGTTTTTCTTTTATTTTTTCATCGACGATACTGTCTATGTTTTTCTCTGTAAGCGATACTATCGGCGTACGCGAAACATAGTATGTTTTAAAGACGTCCAATTTCGGAAACTCGGTCTTTAATGTGGCACTTGCTTTTGCCACACTACCGAGTTCGCGGCGTTTTGTTTCAAATCGATTACGGATTGCATCATCCGTTATCGATGCGATATCGTCGTCCGTTTGTATGGAAGCGATATCGACTTTTTCAATCCTTTTTATTTTGCCGAGGAGCGTTTCTTTTGAAAGCTTTCCCTGCCGGCCGTGATCGGGTTTGAAACTGACCGTGATATGTTTTACTTTTTCGATCAATTCGCTGCGGAGTACGGGCATTTGCGGCGCTTCGATTCTGTTTTTTAGCCGAATTTTGTTTAACCGCGAAATCTCCTGCACCATTGCGCGGTCGATCAATGCGATAACGGAAGCGTCGAGGGCATGATGACGGTGGTCGTAGCGGTTCTTTTTGTATTGTCCGATCTGATCGTTTTTTAATTTGAAATGCGCTATTTCCGGATCATCGATTTTCCGTTTTAAAATCGAATCTATATTCCACTTGTCGCGCAGCAGTTTTGTCATACTTCCGTTGACCGACCACACATCTTTGCAGATGCATCGCAGATACCGCAACGCGGAACGCGAAAGATATGCATTGTCGGTGAGCTGGCGCTGTATAAAAGAGCTGTCTTTTTCAAATTTTTCCATCGCGTTTTCTGCGAACAGCGCTCTTTTTGCAGGATTTTTTAATGAATTTGCTCTTGCGCAAATCTCATGCCAGTTATATCCGCTCGGGCTCGAACCGAAAGCTTCGAACGGCGAGAGGTTTCCTTTATCCCTATTGCAGTTCGTATGCGCGACCGTTTTATTCGTTTCGCCGTCAAAGAGCGTGCGTCCGAACGGAAGGATATGTTCTATTTCAATATCCTTTGTAAAAATTTCAGATCCGCTGATCGTCTTCCCGCAATACAGGCATTTTCTGCTGAGAGAATCGCTGCCCAATTCTTCCCACAAACGGTATTTTAATCGGTCTTCTCTGTTAGGGTATGGAATCTTTGTGATCTCTGTAATGTTTTTATTGTCCCGTTCATTGCGCTTCTGATTTGCAGTGATCGTTTTTTGAATTCGCGCTTTTGCTTCTCTGCTCGCTTTCAAATCGCGTGAAAGCTCTACGACGATTTGCTGCGGTTTGCCGTATGCTCTTATCAGCGTATTTACGACGGTACGGGTTTGATTCAGAGCTACGTGTACGGTCGGATTGCTTATTTTCCCGTATTTCAATTCAAGTTCCGATTGATCCGCCTCCGGATGCGCTCCCATCGTGGAACCGGTCAAAACGGCGCCGTAGTAGGGAAGTTCGCTTTCTTCGTGAACCGATTGATCGGCGTATGTATAACCGAGCATCTGAACGGCGACGGTCAACGGTATTTTGTTTTGTTCCATTTTTTCTACAAGCTGTTCCGTCACTTCTTTGCACAGCATCGCCGTTCCCGACGGCAGTACGGTTGCGACGATATTTTTCTTCTGCTCGTCCGTTAAATTATACTGTGCAAGCATAGAGATGATTTCCGCATCTTCGTCTGCAGTAATCAGTTTTTCAACGATCGCGTCTTGCTCTGCCAAAGAAAGAGAATCCCACAATTCGCCGAATCTGTTTTTGTTGCGCAGTTTAACGGCGGTCACATTCCCTTGTAAATATTCCCGTCCGCCTCTTTCCAAATTAAACGTACAGGATTCATCAAGTCCCAGCTCTTTTTTCATTGCCTTAAACGAAAGCTTTTCTCTTTTGTCGAGCAGCGAAATCAAGCTGTCCGTTTGAGCTTCTTCGAGCGGAATCGTTTTCCCGTATTCGTCGATATAATCCATATTGTATACTTCTTGCAAAATGCGGATCTTTTGCGAGCAGGGCATCGCTTTAAAGGTACGCTCTTTGTCGGGCGTGTACCGGCATTTACCGCGTTCCTGCACACGGAGCGGCCGCTGGTAAAACAATTTTTCATGGAGCGCATCCCAATTTACGCCGCTGTAATAGGGTCCCTGCGCTTTGCGGATCGCGTCGAATTCTTCGACATACATTTGACGAGTCGGATAATAGTTTGAACGGCCGGGCACAAAGCGCATGCCGATATCGCACGCATCGTTTTCTGTTTGCTGCGTTTCCGTATTTTTATGTTTCCACAAAAATTCACCGAGCGTTCTGAAACCCGAATCTTTTATCGCTTTTGCAAGGCGTTCGCATTTTTCATTTTGTGATTTTGCGTCGTTTTGACTGTCTTTTTCTTTTTCCTGTACCGCTTCTTTTCTGTTGCTTTTAAATCCGCGCCGGACGGATAAATTAAATAAAACGCGGCCGAGTTCATACGGTTCGAGTTTCGCATCCAGCGCTTTTACGCGGAGTTCATACGGATTTAACGATTTAAGCGCTACCGCTTCAGAGACATCATTCGGCATCAAACCCTGCTCCTGCAGCAGGCGAAACATCTGCTTTCTGCGCAGTTTCCTTCGATGCAAAATCCGCCGCAATCCGCGCGCGGTTCTGCGTTCCACGGCAAGCGGCTCCTTTGTTTTCGGATCGCGCCCGTCAGAAAATATGCGAACGCCCATATCGATAAGCGTTTCAGGTTTATTGCTACCATCCAATGAATATATACACCAGCCGATTGAATTGGTACCCAGATCGAGTCCCAAGCGGTACTTTTGATTTTTATCGCTCATAAGAACTATTATAACACGAAAGTATAAACTGTATGAAAAAAAATATGTCCTTGAGAGTCCGAAAAAAATATTTGACAATAAAATAATTTTGTTATACACTACGGTCACTGATTAATTTTTTTGATCAACCTGCTAACAAGGAGTCTTTGACTCTGCAAAATGTTTTTACATTTTAGTAAAATGTAAAAATCATCACATGAAAAAAGGAAGCTTCGGCTTCCTTTTTGTTTTTTAAAAACATGCACGTCGCCATGCGTACATTGCCGTGCATACAATACCGCCGTGCGTGTGTGCGAAAACCTCCGCTCCCTCTCCTTGACAGCATCTCGCGGAATTCGGTAAAATGAGAACCGTTCTCATTTTTGGATTGCGCGTATGAATACGAAAAGTCAATACAAAACAAAACAGCACGAAGAACTGCTCGCATTTTTGGAATCGATGAAAGGTACGCACATCACGGTGCATGCGGTCTGTTCGTATTTTAAATCGCACGGCAAAGCGATCGGTACGGCGACGGTATACCGCCAACTCGAACACATGGTCGAAGAGGGCATCGTCAACAAGTACATCATCGACGCCAACAGTCCCGCCTGTTTCGAATACACCGGCGGAAAAAAGAAGTGCGGTGCGGAACCGCATTTCCACTGCAAATGCAAAGACTGCGGCAAGCTCATCCACGTGCGCTGTTCGAAATTGTCGGCGATGCAAAGCCACTTGCTGGCCTCTCACGGATTTGAAATCGATTCGCACCGGACGGTGCTCTACGGAATCTGCGGCGAATGTTCGGGGCGAAAGCGAGTGCGGCGATAGACGGAGAGGCGGAGAGTATGCGGAATTTGAATTGCGTTTATGCGCGAAGGGCGGCGCAAAACACTCGGGCGGTATTCGCCTATGCCGTATTATTTTTGATAACGATCGTTTCCGTCGGGTACATCGTTCACGAAAGCGTTCACGTTTGCAGTGGAGAGGATTGCCCCGTATGCGCGTGTATCCGTTCGGTAAAAAACAATTTATTGCAGCTGAAAATCTATTTGGCCGAAACTGCGTATGTCGCTGCTCCCTCGTATGAGCGGGTGGAAGCGGTAATATATTTTTATGTCTCGGCATTTTGTTTGACGCTCGTCTCGCAAAAGATTAAATTAAATAATTGATGCAGGTCTTCCGAATCGATTGCCGCATCGCTTGCCGATCGTGCGGTTTTATAAAAAATAAAAATAAATTGAAAGAGGTTATAAAATTATTATGAAAAAAAATATTATTAAGATTGCGTCTGCATTGATTTTTGCAGCGCTCATTGCAGGTGTCGCTTTTGCCGCGCCCGCTAAAAAAAATGCGTCGGACGGTACGGTAAAAATCGTTACCGATATTTTCCCCGTATACGATTGGGTCCGCGAAATAACGAAAAACAGCGCGGCGAAAATCGATCTCACACTGCTGCTCGATAACGGTGTCGATCTGCACAGTTATCAGCCGGCGGTTGCCGATGTCGCGAAGATTGCCGAATGCGATCTCTTCGTTTATGTAGGCGGCGAATCCGAAGGGTGGATGGATGATGCGTGCAAAGAGATCAAAAATAAAAACAGCGTCGTGCTGAAACTCCTCGATTCGCTCGGAGATGCAGCGAAGGAAGAGGAAGTGGTCGAAGGCATGGAAGGCGAACACGATCACGAACATGAAAGCGCGGGCGAGCATCATCACGAACATGAAAGTGCCGGCGAACACCATCACGAACACGGTGAACACGAAGATGAAGAGGGGCCGGAATACGACGAGCACATTTGGCTGTCCGTGAAAAATGCAAAAATTTTGTGCAATACGATTGCCGAAAAAATTGCGGAAATCGATCCGAAAAATGCGCAAACCTATCGTGCAAACGCCGCCGCTTACAATGCAAAACTTTCATCGCTCGATGCGCAATATCAAAAGATCGTCGATGCGGCGTCGAAAAAAACGGTTCTCTTCGGTGACCGCTTTCCGTTCCGCTATCTCGTAGACGATTACGGTCTTTCGTATTATGCGGCCTTTGTCGGCTGCTCTGCGGAAACGGAAGCGAGTTTTAAAACGATTTTATTTCTCGCAAAAAAAGTCGATGAGCTGGGCATTCCCGCCGTGCTGACGATCGAAAAGTCGGACGGAAAAATTGCCAAGACGATTATTAAAAATACGAAAGCGAAAAATCAAAAGATTTTAACGCTCGATTCGATGCAGTCGACGACATCGAATGATGTCAAAAAAGGCGTCACCTATTTGTCGATTATGACGAAAAACGCCGACGTATTGAAATCGGCGCTGCAGTAAAGCGCTTTCAGGCGGAATGCCCTGCGGGTGCGTTCCGCCTGGGTGCATCTTGCATTTGCGGACGCATATTTTTGGAGGCTGTATGGCATTGCTCGCTTGTCAAAACGTATCGTTGAAATACGACGCAAACGTGATCGTGCGCGATATCACTTTTTCCGTAAACTCAGGCGATTACCTCTGCGTTGTCGGGGAAAACGGTTCGGGCAAAACGACATTGATAAAAACGCTGCTCGGACTTCACGCCCCTTCAAGCGGTACGATTGTGACAGGCGACGGTTTGAAGCGGAATGAAATAGGCTATCTGCCGCAGCAGACGCTCGTACAGCGGGACTTTCCCGCGTCGGTGTACGAGATCGTTCTTTCCGGCTGTCAGGGAAGGTGCGGTATGCGCCCGTTTTACAACAAAGCGGAAAAGCGTCTTGCCGCCGAAAGTATGGAACGGATGGGCATCGCACGTTTTGCAGGCCGCTCGTACCGCGATCTTTCCGGCGGGCAGCAGCAGCGCGTGTTGCTTGCGCGGGCATTTTGTGCCACGCAAAAACTTTTGCTTTTGGACGAACCGGTATCGGGACTCGATCCGAATGCGACGGAAGATATGTATCGATTGATACAAGAATTGCACGACGACGGCGTTACGATCATTATGATTTCGCACGATATCCCTTCGGCTCTGCGCTATGCGACGCATATCCTGCACATCGGAGGAGAGCGCGCAGCGTTTCAAACGAAGGAAGCGTTCGTGCAAAACGGAGCGGGCGGTTTGTCGCCGGAAGCGAGGAGCAAAGCGCAATGAACGGCATGATAGAAGAAATTTCATTTTACGTAGGCTATCCTTTTGTACGCTATGCGTTTATCGTCGGCATTTTGATCGCGCTGTGTTCGTCGCTGCTCGGCGTGACCCTCGTGCTCAAGCGATTTTCATTTATCGGCGACGGGCTTTCCCACGTCGCCTTCGGCGCGATGGCCGTTGCAACGGTTCTGCGCTTTTCAAATAATATGCTCCTTATGCTGCCGGTAACCGTTCTCTGCGCGATCCTTTTGCTGCGCACCGGACAAAACACGAAAATCAAAGGAGATGCCGCGATCGCGATGATTTCCGTCGGCGCGCTTGCGATCGGCTATCTCTTGATGAATATATTTTCGACGTCGGCAAATTTGACCGGCGACGTATGCAGCACGCTCTTCGGTTCGACATCGATTTTAACGCTGACAAAATCGGAAGTGATCGTATGCGTCGTGTTGTCGATCATTGTCGTTGCGCTGTTTATGCTGTTTTATCAAAAGATTTTCGCCGTTACCTTCGACGAAAGTTTTGCGCGCGCAGTCGGCACTCGGGCGGGCGTATACAATTTGCTCATCGCAGTCGTTACCGCGATCGTTATCGTGCTCGCGATGAATCTCGTCGGTTCTTTGCTCATCTCCGCGCTCATCATCTTTCCCGCTCTGTCGGCTATGCGGGTTTTTAAAAGCTTTAAAGCCGTTACGATCTGTTCGGTGCTGCTGTCGGTCGGCTGTGCATTTTTCGGGCTTGCGATTTCGATCATCGCCGGAACACCCGTCGGCTCGACAATCGTCGCCGGTCACATTATAGTATTCATTGTTTTTTCCTGTATCGAAAATTTGAAGCGGAGATGTGCGTAATGAAAAAATTAATAAACAGACTCGCTGCGGTACGCCGGTATATTGAACCCTCCATACGAATAAAATTATGCGTTTTGCTTGGCGTCGGGATGCTCTCAGGCTGTGCAAAAGCTTTGCCGGCTCAGATTAAAAATGCGCTCTTTTCTCAAAAACGAAACACGGGAGTCGTCGATTTGACGCGCTTGAGCGCGACGATGGTGTATGCCGAAGTGTTCAATATGATGGTCGAGCCGGAAAATTACGTCGGCAAAACCGTAAAAATGAACGGTATGTTTTACGTCTATCCCGATGAAAAAAAAGGTACGTATACCTTTGCGTGTATCATTATGGATGCGACCGCGTGCTGCGCACAGGGAATCGAATTTCGATTGCGCGGAGAACATGCGTATCCCGCCGATTATCCCGAACCGAATACGAACATCACCGTGCAAGGGACATTTTACACCTATGAAGAAGACGGATTTACGCACACGCTTTTGATCGACGCCGATATGACCGTGCGGAAATAGATCGAGCGACGCAAACGAAGCCGCTGCAAAATACAGCTATTTTTATCGCACATATTTTCCGTCAGCGCGGCCGTAGTTGCAATCGGCGGAAAATATGCTATACTCGTTGTCATGGTAGATATAGACGAACAAAAAAAAATCGCAGTGCTCATAGACGCGGAAAATATTCCGCACAATAAATTGCCGGCTATCCTCGAAGAGATGGCGGTTCACGGGCATGTCATCACCAAGCGCGCGTACGGCGACTTTTCGAGCGACAAGCTGCGCGCGTGGAAAACCGTTTTAAATGAAAACGCCGTTTTGCCGATACAGCAGTTCAGCTATACGCAGGGAAAAAACTCGAGCGATTCGGCGATGATCATCGATGCGATGGATTTGCTCTATACCGAAAAATACGATACGTTTGTCCTCGTTTCCTCCGACAGCGATTTTACGAAACTCGCATCGCGCCTTCGTGAATCGCAGGAGTATGTGTTCGGCGTCGGCGAAAAGAAAACGCCGGTGTCGTTCGTAAACGCGTGCGACGAATTTATCTATATAGAAAATTTGCACGGCGTCGAAGATTCGTCGCTGCCGGAAAAAGTCGATGCCGCACACAAGCGGCGTGCAAAAGTAAAGCGAGCGGCTCCCGCAGGGGGAACGGCTGCCGCCGGCGCTACGGTCGGCGTCAATGCGGACGGCGACACGATGACCGACAAGCAGTTCCGCCAGATTTACAAGCTGCTTACAAACGCATACGAAAAATACGCCGACGATACCGGCTGGGCGCCCGTCGCTGCGGCGGGTTCGCTGTTTAAGCGGCAAAACCCCGGTTTCGACACGCGCGATTTCGGATTTAAAAAGCTGTCGGATCTGATCGCTTACCTCGACGACGATTTTGAAATGAAAGGTTCCGGTATGGGCGGCCGCGGCGGCAATAAAGTGTATCGCCCCGTCGAAAAAGAATAATTAATAAGTCGAACGGTGAGCTTGGAAAATAAATACCATTACAGTTTTTCGATTTCCGCTTCCGAGAGACCGGTCATAAGGAGAATCTCAGAGAGCGGGTACTTGCGTTCAGCCATCAGCTTTGCCGTTTCTCGTGCTTTTTGATACGATCCCGCGGCAATACCGTCGCGTCGACCTCTGCGTATTCCCGCAGCAACGCCCCGCTCAAAGCCGATCTTTTCACCCAGCTGTGAACCCTCTCTGCGTAAGTCATCTTCTCTGATATTCAACGACATATATACGCTCCTGAACTTTTCGTTCCGTTTCGCTTTTTCGACAAGCGCATCAATTCGCTGTGTAAAACCGCTCGTCGCCCGCCTCTTGCAAAGATACTCCAACAAAGCGCTCAATTCAGGTTCGTCTTCTTTACCGTAGGCACCCACATTATAAAACACCTTAACGCTTTTGTCATCAAGAAAAAGAGTGCCGTCGGCGGTACAGATATTACGAAACTCGTAGACGGGTAAACCTTTACCGAAGGGATCCTGCGTACAGATAAAAATGACGTAGCTCTCTTTCAGGTCGGCGTAGCTTTGTCCGCGTAAGAGATTGTCGACATCCATGAGGCTTTGGTAATAGCGCGTACGCTTGGGAAGAGAAGGCGGAAGTGACGTTTGAATTTCGATATCGAAGACACGCTCCGAGTCGGAAACGTAGACGTCAAGGCGTATGCCCTTGCTTTCGTAAAACGGTGCTATCGTTTTTTGCAAGGAGGGATATTCGATTTTACCGACTTTGATATGCAGGAGCCGTTCGATGACGCCCTTACAAATCGCTTTGTTTTTCATGACCGTGCCGAACATAAAGTCGTCGGTAAAGGTGAGTTCGTCGACAGGTTTATGGGGATATTCCATAGCTGCACCTTCGGTTATTGAGATTGCGCGGCAAGGAAGCCGCTGACCTATATATCGCCCGTAAATTAACAAATTACGCGGTTTTTAAAGAAATGTATAAGAAATAGGCTCGTTTTTTTCGAAATTTTCCCGTCGTTTCGTATATCAACAGAATGATAAACCTTGAAAATGGCAGCGCCGTATCGCTTGACGATGTTTTCAGATACTTTGCTTCGCTTTCGCTTTTTCGAGCGCTTTTTCGTATTTTCTTTCGTCCGCTTTTTCTGCAGGGCGGTACAAAATCGCTTTGTTGCCGATGACGCGCACGAGAACGGCGGAGCACGCTTTCGACAATGAAGCGGCGAGATCCCGTTTTTCGTCTTTGAATTCGTTGAAGCTGATTTTAATAAGTTCGTGAGCGGTGAGCGCGGAGTCGGTCATCTTTTCGACCGCTTCGGTAACGCCGTTTTGTCCGACGATGACGACGCTTTGCAGGGGCTGCGCATATTTTTCAAGGATTTTTCTCTGCTTGCTTGAAAGTTCGATCATGTTTGAAATACTAACGGTATTCGCCCGATTGCGCAACTGTATAAATGCGATGTACAAGCGCGATGCGGCTCTTATTAATTTTCAACGAAAATCAACAAACCCGACGCAGCCTCGCAGCGAAGCTTCAAGCGGCGTCGGGGTATTAAACCCTCCGCACGAATAACAATTTTTTATTTCGAAATAACGATTTGTTTTTGCAATCCGCTTGTAACCTTGTTATAGTTTAATTTATAATAAAGCTGTAGAGGATGGCGGTATGACTTTGAAAAAAACGGCAGCAGTGATTTTCTGTGCATCTCTTCTTGCCGGTACTGTATCTGCCGAAGAGCTGACGGTGGACAGCGCGGTGCAATACGCGATTGAAAACAATATCTCCGTGAAAAAAGATAAAATCACGCTTGACGCACTCAAACGCGCAAAAAATCATTCGTGGAACGGCGTGAGTCCGAGCGCCTCCGTCAGCGCCAATATGCTTTTTCCCGCTGCGGGTGATGCGCGTCAATACGATTACAGCCTATCGATTCAAGGCTCTCTCAACTTTGCGCTTTCCCCGTCCCTTTATTCGTCCGTAAAAACCGCCGCTCTCAATTACGAAAACGGACTCCTTACCTACGACGAAGCTCTGCGCTCGATCGAACTCAAAGTTCGAAGCGCGTTTTATCATCTCCTGTACGAACTTGAATATATCGAACTGCAGAGGCGCAATCTCGAAACCGCCGGCCGGCAGTACGAGCAAAATACGAAAAAATATAAAAGCGGTCAGCTTTCGGAACTCGATATGCTTTCGAGCCGGGTAAAATACGAACGGTTGAAGCCGGTGCTCGAATCCGCCGAGATAACCTTTGCCAACGATTCGGCATCATTCAAACAGATGCTCGGTCTCGATCAGTCGGTCGAACTCGCACTTTCCGGTTCTCTCGCCGCCGCTTGTTCTTTCGGCGATATAAGCGTCGAAGTCGATGCGGAAGATACGCCCGTGATCCGCGCCGGAAAAAACAGCGTAAAAATCGCTCAGGCGGCGCTGCTTGCGCGGAGATTTGCCGCGTGGGGACCGACGCTGAGCGCGGGGTGGACGTACGGAAAATCGAAAACGAATATGACGGATAAATTTTCGACAACGAATGCGTTTTCGCTCGGCGTTTCGATCCCGCTCGACGGATACCTTCCGTGGTCGAAGGGTGCCGATTCCGTTGCTTCGGCAGCGGACAGTCTGAAGACAGCGGAACTTACACTCGAAAACAGCCGCACGACGCTTGCGGTGCAGATCGATAACAGCGTCAAACAGATACGGCAGATACAGTCGCAGATCGCATCGCTTGAAGCGAACGTCGATTTGGCGCAAAAGTCGTACGATATAACGAAAGACGCCTACAATCACGGCTCTCGAGATTTGCTTACGCTGCAGACTGCGGCGGATTCGCTTTTGAACGCGCGTACGGATCTTGCACTGCAGGAGTATACGCTTATCACGAAGATGCTTGATCTGGAATACACGCTCGGCGTTCCGTTCGGCTCTTTAGGCAAATGATTAATAATTATTAATTATCGAAAGGAAAATGATGCTATGAAAAAATCGACGGTGATCGTAATCGTTGTGCTTGCTGCGGCTTTGGGTGTCGGCGGCTATGCTTTCTATAGTATGCGGCATACGGCGGCGATGCGCGGCAGGGCGCCGTCTCAAACGGTTTTGACGGTGCGTACGCAGGTTGCGGAAGTCGTAACGCTGCACGACTATATCAATACGAACGGCGACATAGAAGCGGTAAACTCGGTTACCGTGTATCCCGATATCGGCGGAAAGATCGTGAGCACGAACGTAACGCTCGGCTCTCCCGTCCGTCGCGGAGACGTGATCGCCCGGGTAGATCCGTCCGAGCCGGGCAGCAGTTATACGCTGAGTCCCGTGCTCGCTCCGATCAACGGCAGCATTATTAAAACGCCGCTCAAAGTCGGGACGAAGGTTACGACGTCGAGTGCAGTTACGACGATCGGCGATATTGCGAGTTTGCAGATCACCGCGAAGATCCCGGAGCGCTACGTCGCTTCTCTGCGCACGGGATTGAAAGCTGAGATCTCGCTTGAAGCTTATCCCGATGCCGTGTTCGCCGCAACCGTGACGCACGTGTCGCCGGTACTCGATGTCAACGCGCGCACGAAAGAGATCGTTTTGACATTTGACGAAAACGATATGCGGATCAACGCAGGCATGTTCGGCAAAGTGAAATTGTATACGCTTGACTACGAAGGAGCCGTCGCCCTGCCGTCGGACGCGGTCGTTACGAAGGGCGACAAGCCGTATCTCTACGTCGTCAAAAACGACGATACTGTCGAACAGCGGGAAATAACGCTCGGACAATCGGTGGACGGGATCGTTCAGGTTTTGTCGGGCATAGAAGAAGGAGAACGCGTCGTCGTCGAAGGCGGGCAAGTGCTTTCGAACGGTGCGAAAGTGCGCGACATATCGAGCACGGATCGAGGTGAAAAATGAGTTTATCGCGGAAAACGCTCGAACATCCCGTTCTCGTACTCATCGTATTTGTGCTGCTCGGCATCATCGGTATATCGAGTTTTAATAATATTGCAATCAGCCTCTTTCCCGATATCGACAGTCCCTATGTCATGGTGTTGACGACTTATTCGAACGCCGGCCCGGAGTCGGTGGAAAAATCGGTGACGAAAGTGCTTGAAAGCAGTCTCATCAGCGTAAACGGACTCAAAGAGCTCACGTCATCGTCATCGGAAGGTTCGAGTATGGTGTTTCTCGAATTCGATTACGGAACCGATTTGGAATCGGCTGTCAACGACGTGCGCGATAAACTCGACCGTGTCAAGCGTTCGCTGCCCGACGGTGCATCGACTCCGAGTATTTTTAAAATGGATGCGTCCGCCATGCCGATCATGCGCATCGCGATGCGGGGAAACCGTTCGACGGACGATCTTCGGCAGATAGCCGAGGACGACGTTATCGATATCCTCGAACAGACGGACGGCGTCGCCGAAGCGAGCGTTTCGGGCGGACGCTCAAAAATCGTCCGTGTCGAAATCTCGGAAAACAGGCTTGCCGCTTACGGTCTCAACATATCTGCCGTATCGTCCGCGCTCGCAAAGCAAAACTTCGAACTCGGCGGCGGAAAGATCACCGAAGGAAAAATGAACTACGTCGTGCGCACGACAGGCGAATATTCGTCCGTTGCTGAAATAGACGATACCGTTATCACAACGGTGAACGGATACGACGTAAAGCTCAGCGATATCGGAAACGCGTTTATGGGCTATGAAGACGCATCTTCGACGGTCTACATAAACGGGGAGCCGGGCGTTTACGTTTCGATCACAAAGCAGTCGGGCACGAATTCGGTAACCGTTGCGAACGCGACATATAAAAAGATCGCGCAAGTGCAGGCGACTCTTCCGTCCGATATTACGCTTGAAATCATCTCGGACGATACGACTGCGATCCGCGATACGATCAGTACGCTCGTGACTTCCGCGTGGCAAGGCTTGCTGCTTGCGGTTATCATCCTGTTCTTTTTTTTACAGAATTTTAAAAGCACGCTTATCATATCCATATCGATCCCGCTTTCCCTTGTCATTACGATCATGTGTATGTCCTTTGCGGGGATCACGATCAATATCATGACGTTGACCGGTCTCATCCTCGGCGTCGGTATGATCGTCGATGCGTCCATCGTTATGATAGAAAACATCTATGCGTACCGATCGCGCGGTGCGAAGCCGAAAATCTCCGCCGCACTCGGTTCGCAGGAAATGCTCATGTCCGTCGTTTCCGGAAATCTCACGACGATCTGCGTATTCGTTCCGTTTTTGTTTTTTCTCAAAGACCTTGAAATGATGGGGCAGATGTTCAAGGGGATAATATTTACCGTTGTCATCGCGCTCGTGTCGAGCTTGTTCGTCGCGATCTTTCTCGTGCCCGTACTGGCCGGCAAATTTTTACCGCTTTCAAACAGAGCGGAAAAACCGGTACGAAACCGCATTTTAAAAGCGATGTACGCTTCGTTTCAAAATGTCATAGATGCTCTTACGAAAGTGTACCGCAGGGGATTGAAGAGCGCCCTCGATCACCGGGCGGTGACGATCGTCGTAAGCGTGAGCGTTCTCTTTATGGCGCTCGCCCTTTTTCCGACGCTCAAAATCAATATTATGGGGCGCGGCGGCGGAGACGACAGCGTGACGCTCAACGTGACGATGCCGACAGGAACCTCGCTTGCGGAAACGACGAAAGTCGTGCAAGCCTTTGAGACGATCGCAAAAAATGAAATACAGGGCTATACGACGCTGATCATGAGTGTCGGAACGGGCGGCAGACGGTCGAGCGCGTCGACGTATACGGGTTCGCTTTCGATCCGCCTTCCCGAAACGAGTAAACAGGTCGATACATCCGAAACGATTCAGAAAAAGCTTCGCGCGCACTTCGACGAATTTGCGGACGCGCAGCTTTCGTTCGGTGCCGGTTGGCGCGGTCAGATTTCGGGAAGCGATATCGTCATAAAGGTTCGTTCGGACGACCTTGAAACGGCGCTTTCGGTTTCCGACAAAATAAAAGACGTGATGGAAAAAATCGATGCCATAGGGGAAGTGACGATCGACACGAAAAAAGGTTTGCCGCAAGTCGAAGTCGTCATCGATCGGCAGCGGGCATACGCGTTCGGCGTGGACGTTACGACGGTTGCGCGCGAAATCAATTACGCGATGAACGGCGTTACATCGACGGTATACCGTTCGAACGGCAAAGAATACGATGTCGTCGTCATGTACCGGCCGGAAGACCGCGACAAAGTGTCCGACCTTGAATCGATTTATGTGAGAGGCACGAACGGCATGGTGAGCGTTGCGAATTTCGCTTCGCTTAAAAAAGGGCTCGGTCCCGTCAGCATCAATCGGGAAAATCAAAGCCGCGTCATAGAAGTGTCGGCGGATATCATATCGGATGAAAATGCGAACGTCGTCGAAGATGAAATCAGGTCTCGTATCGCCGATACCTTTGTCATTCCCGAAAACGTCACCGTGAGCTACGAAGGTTCGTGGAGCGACGTACAAAAACAGGGACGCGTTTACGGTTTGATCGCTCTTATGGCGCTGCTCCTCGTGTTCGGCGTTATGGCCGCGACTTACGAATCGTTTAAAGCGCCGCTCATCAATATGATGACGATCCCGTTTTTAATAATCGGAGTCGTCTTTATCTACAAGCTTACCGGACAGACGCTGTTGATGACGTCGATGGTCGGCATCATCATGCTCGTAGGTATCGTCGTCAACAACGGTATCATCCTCGTCGACTATACGAACCTTCTCATCGACCGCGGCATGAAGATGAAAGAAGCGTGTCTGGAAGCGGGTGCGAGCAGGCTTCGTCCCGTGCTCATGACGACGCTTACGACGATCCTCGGTACGCTTCCGATGTGTTTCCAATTCGAAGGGACCGCTCAAATGGTACAGCCGATCGGCCTTTCGATCGTCGGCGGTTTGACGTCGAGCACTTTCGTCACGCTCTTTATCATTCCGGTACTTTATTCGCTTGTCATGAAAGAAAAAAAATCGATCGATGGCGGTGCCGCACAGGCTGTCGCGGACTTCGTTCAAAGCGGAGAAGCTGTCGATATCGAAACCGATAACGTGCAGGCCGGCATCGTCGCAAATCAATCCGTCGAAGACGATATCGTCGAAACGCTTGAACAGCTTATACCGGATATCCGCTATACGATCATTCCGACGGTGAACGGTAGAGGCGGTGACAACTATAAGCTCGGGACTGCGACGTGGCCCGAACAGAATTTTATGATGATCGCATATATGAAACGAAAAGATGTCGCGACGATTTCGGCGGCTGTTCGAATGCTGAAGAAAAAATTTCCGAAAGAGGGGATAAAGCTCTTTCTTATGTGATCGTCCGCGCGGATGTGCATGTATTCGAAGCGTCAGCGCACTTTAAAGAATATGCCGATCAGCGCTACCGTTATGAGCAGCTGCATGATGACGAATTTGATAAGCACTTGCGTCGGCGACCATCCGCGCTTTTTGCGCATTTCGTCGTGCAGCGGAAAGCGGATGTCGTTGAATATGCGTATGTGAAAAAACCGCAGCAGTGCTACTTTCAATAATCCCATGCCGCCGTTTATAGACATGATCGTCGATGTCGCCAAAATCAAAAACGGATTGCCTCCGACCATAACGCATACACCGATAAAAAAACCGAGCGCGCGGCTGCCGGCGTCTCCCATGAGCACTTTGCTCGGATACGCGTTGTGCCATAAGTAACCCATAAGAGAGCCGGCGAGTGCAAAACTTATGACCGCCCAGTTCGCACCCGTCGGCAAATGCGGCACGAGCAGGTATTCGGCTATATCGACGTGTCCGAGCACAAAGTAAAAAATCGTTCCCATCGTGATGAGCGCGATGAGCACGAGCGTGCCCGAAAGCCCGTCAACGCCGTCGGTACAGTTCGTCGTATTGATCGATGCCCACAGCATGACCGTACACACGATGATATATACGGCGACGTTTACCGCAACCGGATGCGTGACGAAGGGCAGCCAAAAATAGACGTGTCCGTCGGGCGATACGCTTTTGAGACAATAAAAAAGCAAGAGCGCTTCGGCAAGGCTTACGATAAAGTCGAGCAGCGCTTTTCGGTATTCGCCCCAGCTCGCCGTGCTTTTATCGTCGAAAAATCCCGTGAGCATCATGATCCACGTCAGCATAAGCGTGCCGCCCTGCAGGATCGTAAGCGGCGTACACAAAAACGCGATGACGATGAATACCGAAATAAAGACGATACCCGCACCTGTCGGCTTTCCTTTCGAAACTTCCGCGCTGAGCGTAAACTCTCTGCCTCTGTCGTGCGGCAAACGGTCGTAAAAACGCGGCAAAAGGCGCATCGAAGCGATAAAGCCCGTATAGAGCGCGAGCGTTATGAGTACCGTATACGATTGGAGGAGCCTTGCCGGCCCGAAAAATTGCTGCAGGTATGCACCGAAATAATATATCATTTCAACCTCGATTTTATTAATTAATAAATCTACTCCCGAATTTTATGGTACGGAAGGTTTAATACCCCGACACCGCTTGAAACTTCGCTGCGAGACTGCGTCGGGGTTGTTGATTAAATTAAACCGCTTCACCGTCAACTGTCGATTTCAGCGCCCGTAAAAACCATCGCGATGCCGTGTTCGTCGCAAAAGGCGATCGATTCGGCGTCGGTGTCGGTACCTCCGGGCTGCAGGATGAGGCGTATACCGCTCTTTGCGAAACGGTCGAAACCTCCGTCAAAGGGCAGCGCGCTGCCGCTTACCAAAATTTCGGCACGCCGAGAGCCGTTCGTTGACTCGCTTTGCATATTGTTTGCCGCCCGATTGATTGCGGCAAAACACGCGTCCGCCGGTGCGAGCGCCGCGCAGCACATGCCGACCGTTGTCATGTTTCCGATGACGACCGCCGCATCGTGTTTTGCACCGAGCATGACGAGCTGCCCGAACGCCGCTTCGTCGGCTTGGATCTGTGGCGGACGCGCCTTTGTGACGACGTTCCACGAGTCGAAGAGCGTAAGCTTGTCTTCTTCGACGATGAGGCCGCCGTTGAGCGAGCGGATATTGTACGATATCGTCGCCGGAGTCGACATCGTGATCAGGCGGATATCTTTCCGTGCGGCCAGCAGCTCCTTTGCTCCCGCCGTAAAGTCCGGTGCGACGACCGCCGCCAAATTCGATTTTAATAATTCGTTTGCGGCGCTTTCGTCGACGACCGCGCTGAATCCTGCGACGGCGTTGTCGAAAAACGCTTTTCTGCAGCCGGACATCTTTTGAAAGGATTCGGTCGAGTTCGAGCCGAGGGCTGCGCTGATCGGAATGCCGTGCTTTGACGAACAGGTGAATACCGATTCTGCGGCGGGCGTAAAACGCATTTCCGTTTCGTTTCCGTTGTCACCGCGTTCGGTCACCGTCGGCGGCTTTTTTAACAACGCGGAAAAATTGCTGAGGCTTTCCCACACCGCATCGATGTTGACGTAGAGGCTGTACAAAAGTTCTCCGCCCTGATTTTTCCGCAAACTGTCGAGTGCGCCGCCGTGCAAAAGCGTATAAAGACATGCCGAACGGTGCGACTGCTCTTTGTTTATAAGCTCTTCGGATTTTTTATACGGCAGCATAAAATAACGCGGATAGGATTTATCTCCCGCCTGTTGTAAAATCGCGTTTCCCGCCGCGGCGGTGCAGGCCGAAACCATATTGAACGCTTTTGCCGCAAGGTAGAGCCGGAACGCTTCGGAAATACTTTGTGTCTCTATTTTGACGATCGCTTCTTCATAATCGACGGGATCGGTAAGCACGATTATGTTTTTATAATTTTTGCACGCCGCCTGAACGAACGACAAAGCGCGCATATCGATTTTGTCCGCAACCGAATCGGATGCTTTATAATTTTTACGCGCATGGGATACGGGTTCCAAATTTATGCAGACCAGGCGGATCGCGTCCGTTTCGTCGGAATGGCCGTATTCGTTTTGCCGCCCGCTTGCGGCAAGCGATTGCAGCGTCGCCCCATAGTCGCCGAAAGTGCGGGGCGAATCGTCGAAAACGGATACCGTCGTGTACGCGATACCGGCGTCCGTGAGCAGCTTTCCGGTTTGTCCTGCCGACAGAATTTCCCAATCCCGTTTTACAAGGCATCGAGCAAGGGGCATGAGATTGTCGGTGTCGTCGGTATACAAAAGCGCCCGATTTTTCATATTCGAAATAATAACATAAAAAGTACCGGTGCACAACAACGGTATACAATTCGTCCGAACTTGTGTTAAAATAATAAACTATGGATATCGTATCGAGTAAACGAAATCTGCGCGGATCGATCACCGTTCCCGGTTCGAAAAGCCACACGATACGTGCGCTTTTGCTTGCAGCCCTTGCAGACGGTACGTCGCATATTTTCAATCCGCTTCCGAGCGCCGACTGCCTGTCGGCGAGCCGTGCGATTCCTCTTATCGGTGCGGGTTTTCATTCTGCCGATTCGGTATGGACGGTTTCCGGCGCGGGGTGCCGCGCTCATCTTCCCGACGATGTCGTCGATGTCGGAAACTCCGGATCGCTTTTGTATTTTTTATCGCCGATCGCGGCGACCTTTCCCGGCTGGAGCGTTTTTACCGGAGACGAGTCCATTCGGAAGCGCCCCGTTTCCCACGTTATCGATGCGCTTCGGCAGCTCGGCTGCGAAGCCTACGTTTCGCGTCCCGATACCGATGCTCCTCCTCTCATTATCCGCGGCCCCCTTTCAAAGCGGAAGGTCATCACCGACGGAAGCCTTTCGCAGTATGTGAGCGGCATGATGATGGCGGCTTCTCGCCTCGACGGTATGCTCGATATCACGCTTACAAATCCTAAAGAGACGCCCTATCTTGCGATGACGCGCTTGTGGCTCGAAGAACTCGGTGTGGAAGTGAGCGTATCGGACGACTTCAAACGCATTTGCGTAAAGGGATGCGTCACGCTTCCGCATTTCGACAAAACGATTCCGTCGGATTGGGAAGCGCTCGCATTTCCTCTCGTCGCTTCTCTCATATCCGACAGCGAAATAATAATTAATAATATAGACGATTCGGGCAGTCAGGGTGACGACGCGATCGTGAACGTGCTCGAGTCCGTCGGTGCGGATATCGAACGCGACCGCATACGGCATACGCTTACCGTGCGCGGCGGAAAGTACGCGCGTTCCGTAAAAGGAGAAGCGCCCGGCAGATTGTCGACGGAAAAATTGCCGCGCGGGGAATTGCGCGTACCTATTTCCGGTTTTCCCGATGCGATCTGTGCGCTCGCCGTCGCCGCATCGTTTATCGAAGGGACGACGATTATAGAAGACGTCGGCGTGTGCCGTAAAAAAGAAACCGACCGCGTCGAAGTGATGAAAAGCGAATTGACGAAACTCGGCGTCGAAATCGAAGCCGAAGCTGATTGCCTCGTGATTCACGGACACGCACCGCTCAGCGCGTCCGGCGAAAAAAACGATGCGTTTGCGATTCACGGCGGTATGGTCGAAACATACGGCGATCACCGCGCTGCGATGGCGCTTTCGTGTTTCGGTTTCGGATTGCCCGAAGGCGAGGCGGTTACCGTAAAAAACGCCGAATGCTCGGCCGTTTCGTTCCCCGATTTTATCGATGCGATGAACGGCATCGGTGCGGGCTTCGGTATAAGCGCAGCTTCGTAATAGACAAGGCGATTTTCCGCCGCGTCCGTTTTTTAATGTCCAAGTCGCGTAAGGAGCACTTTCTGCGGATGCAGGGTATTTGCAGAAAAAAATGTATTGAACCGTATGGAAGAAATTTGTACTTTGTAAAATTTTTTTAGAGATTTAATGAATGTGCATAGTAAATCAAGAAAACTGTCCGAAAACGAAAATTTTTGGGCAGGCGCTATTCAATCTGCAACAGGAAATTTATTTTCTATTAAAAAAGGCGGCAGGATATCCCGCCGTCTTTTTCAAATCATGACATTCCCGCTGCGCTCACGCAGTCGAACGCTTCGCTACCTTACCAGGCAGCCGAAGGCCGCGCCGCACTCGCACAGCGTATTTTTTACTGAGCGCCGCCAAGCACCTGCACAACGGCAGCCGTAACTTTCGGACCGCCGGCGCGGCAGCCGTTGGAAGGCGCTTCACCCTTTGAAACCGCCGCTGCAAATCCGTCGCAGCCGGGATATCCGCAGGCTCCGCAGTTTATGCCGGGCAATACGGCACGGATCGCTGCCGCTTTTTCATCGACCGGAATATAAAATATTTTTTTAAAAATTCCGAGCAGCACGCCGATGATAAACGCGAGCACAAATGAAACGATAACGGCTGTAAGTATAGCAATCATAATGTACCCCCTGCTCAGATCAAGCCTTTAAAGCCTAAAAACGACAGCGAAAGCAAACCCGCAGTGATAAACAGGATCGGCTTCCCTTTAACAAAAAGCGGAAGAGGGGCGCTTTTGATTCGTTCACGCACGCCGGACATGATCACAAGCGCGATTAAAAACCCGATCGCCGCGCCGAGCGCATACACAAGCGATTCGATATAATTGTAGTTTTTGTTAATGCACGTAATCGTAACGGCAAGCACCGCGCAGTTCGTCGTGATGAGCGCCAGATACACGCCCATCGCGCTGTACAATCCCGGAATCGATTTTTTGAGATAGAATTCGACAAGCTGTACGAGAGCGGCGATGACGAGTATGAACATGAGCGTCTGCAGATACTGCAGTTTCAGCGGCACCATGATCCCGTAATAGAGCGGATAGGTGACGGCGGTCGCGAGTACGATAACGAAGGTCGTCGCGATCCCCATGCCGGTCGCCTTATCCGTCTCCGCAGTCATGCCGATAAACGGACAGATCGCAAGATATTGAATAAAGACGACGTTGTCGATAAGCATCGATTTAATAAAAATGCTGAGTAAATTGTTCATGCCGCGCCTCCTTTTGTCTTCGCTTTCGCTTTTCTGATCTTAGCCGCACGTTCCGCCGCAAGGGTTATCGCGGAAAGCAATCCGAATACGAAAAATCCTCCCGGCGCATCCGATAAAAATTTTACGGTATACGCTTCGGGGATGACGGCTTTGCCGAAGAGCGAACCGCTTCCCAAAAGTTCGCGCACGAGTGAAATGACGCAGAGCACCCACGTGTATCCGAAACCCATACCGAACGCATCGGTCACCGCATCAAGCGGGCTTTCTTTCGACGCGAACGATTCGACGCGCCCCATGATGATGCAGTTGACGACGATGAGCGGCAAAAATACGCCAAGCGATGCGGACAGCGACGGAATATACGCTTCAAGCAAAAGCTGTACGATCGTCGTAAAAGCCGCGATGACGATGATGAAGATCGGCAGGCGTATGTCTTCGGGAATCATATTGCGGAAGATCGATATTATCAATTCGCTCATGACGAGGACGAACATCATCGAAAAACCCATACCGATACCGTTGAACACGTTTGTCGTAACGGCAAGCGAAGAACACAAACCGATCGAAAGGACGAGCAGCGGATTTTCTTTCAAAAGCCCGTTTGTAAAAATCGATAATCTGTTTTGTTTTTTTTGCATTTCGTTTTTACTCCTATTTCGCAGCAAGGCAGGCGAGCGCGCTTTGCGTTCCCTGCGTCAAAAGTTCGGCAACGCCTTTGCTTGTGATCGTCGCTCCCGATACGGCTTCAAAGGTTTGTCCGGAAACGAAACCGTCATTGGCATTTTTGCCTTCGAACTGTCCGTAAAACGTTTTGCCGCTCGAAACCGTATAGTTCGGATCGCTCGCTTTTAAACCGAATCCCGCCGTATCGCTCGATGAAAGAAACTGCATACCCGTGAGCACGCCGTCTTTTTTTATACCGAAAATGATCGTCGAGCGGTCGTAAGTCGGACCCGTCACCTGTGCAACGGCTCCTATAACGCTGCCGCCTTTTTTAGCAAGATACATTTTGTCGATGCTTATCGCCTGAACCGCGCTCGCTTTGAAATCCGTTGTCTCTTCAAACGAATCCGCATCGGCGAATACCGTTTTCATACCGGAACTCGCTTTATCCGCCTGCCGCTGCTCGATGACGGGAGCGGTGATGTGATTGACGAGCGCAAGGCAAAAGCACGAAACGGATGCGAAGAGCGCAAGCGTGATCCCGAGTTTTAAAATATGTTTCATTTTGCAGCCCCCTTCTTTGCCGCTTTGCCGTAACCGTATTTTCTTCCCGTCAATTTATTAAGGAATGTCGAAAGCGAATTCATAAACAAAATCGAAAACATAACGCCCTCGGGATAACCGCCGAATCTTCTTATTAAGAATGTAAGCAGTCCGCAGCCCGCACCGAATACCGCGCGCCCGGCTTTCGAAACCGGCGTCGTCGCATAATCGGTCGCCATAAAGGTTGCGCCGAAAAGGAGACCGCCCGACGTCAGCGCCATGACTACATCTCCGCCTGAAACGAAGGTCAAAAGCGCAACCGTCGCGACCATCGTAACCGGCGCACGCCAGTCGATCACCTGAGTGAGGGCAAGGAATGCGAATGAAATCAAAATGAGCAATTCATTCGTTTCGCCGATACAGCCGGCCGTATTACCCAAAAAGCTTTCGAGATACGTATCCGCGTTTACGGCGACGGCACCCTCTTTCAGCTTTGACAGCACCGTTGCGGCGCTTACGGCGTCCGTTCCCGGAGCGAGCCACGATGCGCCGATCGCGGCGGAAAAGCTGACGAACAGAAACGCCCGCCCCGTAAGAGCCGGGTTCCACACGTTCGCCCCCAGTCCGCCGAAAAATCCCTTGGCGACAACGACGGCAAAGAGATCGCCGAGCAACACTTGCCACAGCGGGACCGTCGGCGGCAGTACGAGTGCAAGCAGGAGTCCTGTCACGACGGCCGAACAATCGCTCACGGTGATATTCTGTTTTGTTAATTTTTGAAACGCCGCTTCGAAGACGACGCTTCCCGCAACGGAAACGAGCACGACAAACAGTGCGCGGAAACCGAACAGCATAACGCCGTATATCGTTTCGGGAAGCAGCGCCGTGATCAGCATGCACATAAGAAAGCGCGTCGACACCCCTTCGACAAAATGCGGGGCGGGAGACACGTACAGTTGTTTCTTTACCGGTTCGCTCATTATTTTCCTCCAGCTGCTTTACCCGCAGCGTTTTTCTTTGCAGTGCGCGTTTTCACGACGCCTTTACCGAGTTTAAATCGGTGCACCAAGCGGACGTGCGCGGGACAAACGTATGCGCAGCTGCCGCATTCGATGCAGTCCATGAGTCCGAATTTTACTGCAGCGTCGTAATCGTTCGCTTTCAGCGAACGGGCCATCATAACCGGCGACAACCGCATCGGGCAGGAGGGGATACATCTCCCGCAGCCGATACAGGATTCTTCTTCGCCTATATGGATCTCTTTTTTTGTTAAAAACAAAACGCCGCTCGTACCTTTTACGACGGGAAACGATGCATCCGCAGAAGCGATACCCATCATCGGGCCGCCTGAAACGATCTGCACGAGTTCGTCATCTTTTACACGTATAACATCACCGATCAAATCTTCTACAAGCGTGCCGACAGGGACTCGTATGTTTGCGGGATTTTCGCACGCCCCGCCGCTTACGGTAAACGCACGTTCGATGAGCGGCTTACCGAGCCGGAACGCATCCGAAACGGCGCAGACGGTACAGACGTTCGAAACGACGCAGCCGACGTGCGCGGGAAGCCCTCCCGCAGGCACTTCGCGCTTCAAAATCGCATTGATAAGATTTTTTTCGCCTCCCTGCGGATACTTCGTTTTAACGATTTTGATTTCGATATCGTTTGTATGATCCGCTTCGGCGATCGCATCGTTGATGACGCTTATCAGATCGAGCTTATTGTTTTCGAGCGCGACGATACCGCAACAGCCGAAGATATGCATTTCGATCGCAAGTCCGTCGATCATTTTTTTGCACGATTCTTTTACGGTATGATAATCCACGGTGAGATAGGGTTCGCACTCCGACGCATTCACGATGACGTATTCGATCTTCGTGCCGTCAGGGGGCGAGAGTTTCACATAGGTCGGAAACGACGCGCCTCCCATGCCGACGATACCCGCATCTCTGATACGCGCGAGAACGTCTTTCGCTTCGCAGGAAAACGGATCGAGCGGGCTCATATACGCCGTCTCATCGCTTCCGTCCGCTTCGATTGTCACGCAGGGAACTTGCGCGCCGCCTGCCACAGTGTGCGGTGCGATTTGCGCTACCGTCCCCGTGATCGACGCATGTACGGGAACGGACATATATTTATCGGAGGCCGCGATAAGCTGACCTTTGACAACGCGGTCACCGACGTTTACGGTACATTCGTTCGGAGAACCGCCCATCGTGACGGGGATCGTCACTCGCTTAGTGGAAGGGAACGCATCCTCGACGGTTCCGTCGCGAGTGTGTGTCTTCCGCTCCGGCGGATAGATTCCGCCTTTAAATGTAAACATACGCATAAACCGTATTGTATGATATTCTTTCAGAATGGTCAAACTGTAAACGAACAACTGTAAACTATGCACTGCAAAAAAAGTTAGACATACCTTACTTCATTTATACGGAGGTGTTTATGCCGATTATTTTTACGCCTTTACAAAATGCGGCTGCATTCTGAAAAAATATTCTCTGCAAGGCATAAAAAAAGACGGACTCGTCTTCCGACAGGCCCGTCTTTCGGTGCTGCGTTTTATCGCTTATTTTTGCAAAATAAATTCGACGCGCCTATTTTTCCAATTGTGATCTTTATCGCGCCAATCGGCGACGAGTTCCGTACCGCCCTTTCCTTCGGTTGCGAGGCGGGACGCGCTTATGCCCTTATCGACGAGATAGGATTTTACAAATTCCGCACGTTTTTCGGACAGCGGGATGAGCGCAGGTCCCCACAGGCGCGGATTGTCCTGCGTTTCTTCGGCTTCGTTTTCAGTCGTACGGTTCGCATGCCCGACGACGGTCACTTTGTACTCCTTGAATTTATTGAGTATCTCCGCGATGCGCTTGAGGATACGCTCGTTGTTTGCAGCCTGTTCTGCCGTAACGCCGTCTCGTTTTCCGGGAACGCTTTCGACTTTGAAGTCGGCGTTATCGGGGCGGAAGATGATCGACGGAACGGCCATTTTGAGCACGTTGCCGTCGCGGATGACGAGCACGTCCACGGGGATGATACCTTTGACCGTCGATGTCATACCGAGATTGTCTTTGACGGTAAATGTCCACGGATAATCGACGGCCGACTGCACGCGCTCGGCCGCACCCGACGCGGTCTTTTGCGTATTGCTTAAACCGTCCCACACGATGCGTTCCGTAATCGCCGTTGTTCCGCCAGTCTGCCAAAAGCGGCGGCCGTTCGGATCGTCGATCGCAAACGACCACTCGGTGATTTTCCCCTTTGTCGAACCGTTCAACTTGATAAACAAATCGTCATCGACGCCGTCGTTGTCGGGGCTGAAGTAGGCAGGCGTCGTACGAACGCTGAGTTCGGGAGGAGTAGCCGAGCACACGAAGGGAGAAGACGAAACGGAAACGCTCCGTCCGTTCCGGTACGCGATGCGGAGCTTTCCGGTAAAGGTGCCCTCGCCCGCTTTTCCCGCGTCGTCGAAACCGTCCCACGCAATCGATTCGGGAAGGCTTTCGCCGTCTTTCGACGACCGGCTGCGTACCGCCTTTCCGTCTTCTCTGCACACGTCGAAGTTCCACGACGAAATCGTATCGCTGACCGACGTGCGGATATCGAAACGCTGCGAATCGAGCACGCCGTCGCCGTTCGGAGAAATACCGTCGTACGTTGTCGTCACGTATGCTTTTACATCTCGCGTATCGATTGCGATGCCGTTCAATGCGGTGCTGAATGCATTGCCGGCTTCATCCGTCGAAGCGATGACGAGCGAATATGTACCGTCGGGTACCGTATTGCCCGATTCGTCGGCACCGTTCCATGAGAATCCCGCTTTGCCGTCCGTCTGTACGGTACCCGCCCACGTGTATTTCCGAACAAGGGTACCGCGCGCATTGCGCACTTCGGCAGTCCACAGTTTTTCCGTCGTGCAGTCGCGAACGCCGACCGGCAGCTCGATCTGGATCGAATCGCCAGACGGTGAAAAGGACGTCCACGGGATCTCCGCCGCGAGGTACGGAGATTTCGTATCGAGGGCAAAAGCCTGCGTCGAAGCCGATGCCGTCGAAGCGTTTGCGGACGTTATTTCAAGAGAGGCGATATACTGTCCGTCGGAGCAAAGGGCGCCTTTATCGTCCCTTCCGTCCCACACAAACGATGCGGGCACGCTTTTATTTTCGCTCACCGTTTTCAGTGCAACGCTCGAACCTGCCGCAGTTATTTTAAACACATACTTTACGATGCCGCCGCTTCCCGCGTGAGTGACGGGTGTAAACGAAATCGTATCTTTGACTTTATCGCCGTTCGGAGAAAATGCTGTGCCCTGCATCGCGAGAAGCAGCGTCGCTTTCGTCGTATCGAAACTGAACGCATCGGAACGGACGGCAACGCCGTTGCCCGCCAAATCGATTGCGGAAAGCTCGTACACGTATGACCCGTCGGGAACAAATTTTCCGCCGTCGTCGAGGCCGTCCCACGAAATCGTTTCGGGCGGGAATTCGCCGAGCGAGTATTCGCGTACCGCCTTCGTCATATCGCTCGAAGCGTAGATGCGCCCCGTCCATGCGGGAACCGCCGCAAGCGTTTTCGGCACGATCGTTTCGTTGATCGTGATAGTACTCTTAGAACCCGCGCCGAATACTTTATCGGAAACGCGCAGCTGTGCCTCGGGCTGCTTCGTGTCGATGATACACACCGGCGACACTATCGGAGTCGTTTCATAGCCGTTGAGATATTTTGCCGTGACGCGCGCTTGATAGCGTCCGTCGGGAAGCGTTTTGCCGTCGGCTCCCGTGCCGTCGAATACGATCGTCTCCGGCGGCAAAACGGACGTCGACTGATCGAACGTGCGGCAAACTTTTCCGTTCGCATCGACGACGGTAACCGCCCATTCGGTAAGCTTGTTGCCGGTACTCGCTTCGGGAACGGGGATCGTTACGTTGAATGTAAGTACGTTCTGTTTGCTCGCAGTGTTCGGAGAAAAATAGCGGGAACCCGAAATCGCAATATTCGTCGCGGGCTTTTCCGCGGAAAAGATGATATTCGATATGGAAGCGGCAGGGGAAGTATTTCCCGCTCTGTCCGTCGCCGTAACCGTATACGAATAGACACCGTCCGCGACGGGTTTATCCGAATCATCCGTTCCGTTCCAGTTGAACTCCGGCGGCGCCATGTCTTTCCACGAATAATTTTTTACCGCCGTTCCGTCCGTACCGGCAAAGATACCTTTCCACTCATCTTCTTTCGAGCCGGACTGCCGCACGGTAAAAGACGCCTTTGATCCTTCGCCGAAAATCTTGTCGGTCGGCTGAGTAAGCGCGATGGAAGGAGGCGTCGTATCGACGACGACCGTATACTTATCCGTTTTGCCGACGTTACCGTTATCGTCCGCCGCCGTAAAATAATAATAATAAATTCCGTCAGGAGCCGTTTCGCCGTTATCCATAACACCGTTCCACGAAACGATGGAGGGAATGTCTATCGTCTTTTTCGGAGAAAAGAGCCGTTTCCAAAACGATTTGAACGTCAGCTTTTCGGTAAACGCGAGTTTGTTTCCGATCGTTCGAACGACGCTGCCGCCTGCGTTTTCGACGACAAAGCTCCACGAAACGACATAACGCCTGTCGGAAATGCGCAGCGGAACGTCAAGCGAATCTTGAACGCCGTCGTTGTTCGGTGAAATATATTTCGGCTGCCGTTGCGCAAACGCTGAAACGGCGGAAAACAAAAAAAGTACCGCCGCAATAAGTACAGATATCCGTTTCATTATTTATCCTCCCCTGCCCACAATTCGATTTCCGGCGGATCGGTATCTTTCATGCCGAGATTGAATTTGACATTGCCCGAAACGGCGTGCACCGTTTCGTAAAGCTGCTGCCATCCGGCGTTGACCGTCATATCGCTTTCGCCCCAGCCGTTGCGTTTCATATATTCGTTACGCTTTGTCTTAAACGTAAAGCGATAGCCGATGCTGACTGCCGGCATAAAATTGCCGTACTTATCGTAATCGCGGAGCTTTATCGCTTCACGGATATTGATCTCTTCCGCTATGCGCAAAAACAGCGCATCGTTTACGGAAAACTGAAAGCCCGTGGCAACGATGAGATTTTGAAATCCCGGCGTTATCAATTCAAACGAAGCGCCTCCTTTTACATGATCGTTTGCAAACAAAAGAGCCGCAACGCCTGCGTGCACGGTTCCGAGCATCGGAAACATACCCGCGCTTTTGCCGTCCATACCGATGAGATCCGTCGACGTATAATTTTTGCCGAGATTGAGTACCGATACGCCGAGCCTGAAATCTTTCATAAAACCGAGATGCGGAATGCGATAGAGCGCACCGATATTTGCGCCGAACGACCAATCGCTGCCGTGTCCCCAATACACGCCGCCGTACATACCGACTCCGACGGACAGACGCTCGCTCACTTCTTTTGCGATACCGACATTCGTGCCGAGCGTATTACCTATATCGATTTTATCGATCGGCAAAAATACGCCTTTAACGACGCCGCTCGCAACAAAGTATTTCCACGGAACGAGGAGTCCTCCCTGTAACGCGCTGCCGAAAGTTTTCGATCCGCCGTCCGAAGAAAAAAGCGCCGTGTACGCAGCGTCGAGCGTGATGCGCTGCTCATACGCGATAAGCGCAGGGTTGAAGACGATCGCATCGGGACCCGCGGTAAAGATTCCGCCGCCCGCGCTCGACGACGCATAGGTGAGCTGCGTCGGACTTACAAGTCTGTCGAGACTTTCTCCGCCGATCGGCGGATTATAGGCAAACATCACAGAGGCAAAACACAGTGCCGCTGCCGTCATCATAATTCTTTTCATCGTATACTCCCATACCTCTTTGTTATCATAAACTCCCGTAAAATCATTCCGACACTTTTATTAATCAACACCCCCGACGCAAGCGTCGGGTACAGTGCTCAACGTTTCGCACTGTATGTTCTCATAAGGTGGTTGCAGTCGGCTTTAATACCCTTTGTTACGACGCAAGCGTCGGGGTATTAAACCCTCCGCACGAATAAATTTAACAACTGATACTTTCAAAATTCGACATTCAACCTATTAAACAAACGAAACGGCGATAGTTTACAGTTATTTTCACAATAGATCCGCAAGCGCTTACATCGAAAAATCTTTGCCGAGATAGATTTCGCGGGCAACGGATGAATCGAGGATGTCCTGTTTCGTGCCCTGCATCATGATTTGACCGTTATTGATGATGATTGCACGGTGCGTGATCTCAAGCGTGTCGCGCACGTTGTGATCGGTGATGAGGATGCCGATACCGCGCTCGGAAAGCAGCTTTATCATACCTTTGATGTCCGCAACCGCGATCGGGTCGATCCCCGCAAAGGGTTCGTCGAGCAGCAAAAACTTCGGCTCTATTGCAAGCGAGCGGGCGATTTCGGTACGCCGACGCTCTCCTCCCGAAAGCGTGATCGCCTGCTGATCTCTAATCCTTCCGATATCGAATTCGCTTATGAGCTGTTCGAGCCGCAATTTTTTTTCGCCGGCAGAAAGATCGCGCCGCGTTTCAAGGATCGCCCAAATATTTTCTTCGGCCGTCAGCTTTTTAAACACGGACGGTTCCTGCGGCAGATACGAAATGCCGAGCCGCGCGCGCTTATACATCGGGAGCACGGTGATCCGCTCTCCGTCGAGAAAGACGTCGCCTGAAGTCGGACGATAAAATCCGACAATCATATAAAAGGTCGTCGTTTTGCCCGAACCGTTCGGTCCGAGAAGCCCGAGCACTTCGCCCGTACGCATCGAAAAATCGATGCCTTGCACGACGCGTTTTTTACCGAACGATTTGTATAAACTTGAAACCCGCAATACGTGCCGCATTTCGTCAGTCATCCATCCCCCGTTTGCCGCCGCCCGTCTTCGCACGTGAAAGCGTATCGGGCGGAACATCGTCTTTTGAAAGATCGGATGCCGTATCGTTTTTGCGACCGCGCTCGCGTGCATCGATTGGAGCGTTTGCTGCGTTTTCCGCGCCGCTTGCAGCTTTGTCCTGCACTGCGCCGGGCACTTTGCCGGGAGGCGTCATTCCGTCGGGCGGTGCGTCGTCTTCGCCTGATGCGTTGTCTCCTGCCGTATCGATTTCATCGCTCGCAACCGAATCTTTTTTTTCGGTTTTATCCGGCTCGGCGCTTTTATCGTCGACGACGGAACCTTTGACGCGGCCATCGAGCGTAATCTGCTGCGTATCGAGATTCAGCGTTATCTCCTGCGCGCGGAACGTGTCTTCGCCCTGCGTGATCTGCGAGTTGCCGCTCATTTCGAGCATTTGATTTTTTTTGCGGTATACGGCATACGCGCTCGAACAGACATTGTCCTTTTGTTTGATCGTTATACCGATTTGAATTCGCGCGATATCGGTATTTTGATTGTATTCGATAAGCTGCGCGTCGACCGATACGCCGTTTTCCGTGTCGGCAAGATGTACGTTGTCTTTCAGCGTCGCGATCTTCGTTTCGCGATCGTAGGAAAGACGCCCGCACGTGAATTCCATATTCGCTTCGATATTTTTTCCGGTGATGTTTCCGTCGGCTTCAATGTAGCGGAAATTTTTCCCGCTCATCGTAATCGAATCGGCGGCAATTTCCATAGACGACGTGAGCACGTAAGCGCTGCCCGAAAGAGTTGTCGTATCGGATGAATTGCCGGCCGTCCCCGTCATGCTGTTCGCGGAAAACGTGATGCGCTCCGACCACGCGGGGAGCATAGAAGCGACAACGTATAAAATTAATAATGCGATCGTACGTGTTTTACTGCCGGCTCTGCGCATCGCCGCCTTCCTCCGCATCTTCGTCGGTTTCGACCGTTCCCGACACGGCGCCGGTAAATACGAAACGGTTGCTTACGCCGCTTGCGGAAAATCCCGAACCGCGGACGACCGTACCGTTTTTTTTCATCGTGATCGTATCGGTGCGGCGGCTCGTAAGCTGTTCGGTATTTCCGTCCCAGCGCAGTTCGTCCGCCGAAATCGTTACGCCCCTCGGTTCATTCGTGAGTTCGATCCCGTCGTAGAGCGAATAGATTTTTTGCTTCGAATCGAATGCGATAAGTCCGCACGAGCCCTCGGTTTCGGCGCTTCCGTCGTCCGCATAGGCCGTAAACGAAACCAAATCCGCATAGGTGCCGCCGCTTTTATACTGTTCGAGCGTCCGCGCGCGCATCGAAAGCGTCCGCTTGTTTTTTTCCCAGCGAGAAAAATCTGCATTTGCAAAAACGAATTCGGGTACTTCCGATTCGACGTTTTTTTTTCCGTCGGAATATTTCAGCGAACAGCCGGCCGAAAAAAACAGCCAACAACACAAAACGGCACCGGCCGTAAAAAGGTTCGGCGTCATTGTTTTTTACCGAGCGCCGCTCCGATAAACGAAACGAAAAGCGGATGCGGTTTCATCGGACGGGAAACGAATTCGGGGTGATACTGCACGCCGATGCCCCACCTGTGATCCTTCCATTCGAACGCTTCGGTACTGTTGTCCGGTTCGGAAATCGCGGACGTGATGAGACCGTGCTCCGTCATATCGGCGGTGTATTTTTTATCGAACGTGTACTTGTTGCGGTGCCGTTCGGTGATTGTGAGCTTTTTGTAGATGCCCGCAAGCTTCGTATCTTTAATAATACGGACGGTTCCCGCGCCGAGCTTCATCGTGCCGGCAGCCGAAAGCCCCGTCTGCTCTTCCGGCAAACTGATGATCGCGTGAGTGCTGTTTTGTATAAACTCCGTGCTGTCCGCATCCGCCCAGCCGCACAGCGAACGTCCCGTTTCGATCGCCATGAGCTGCATACCCAAATCGATACCCAGATAGGGTATATCGTTTTCGCGCGCATATTTTACCGCGACGAGGAGACCGAGAAATCCGCGCTGCCCGTAATTCGCGGGCACGACGATACCGTCGACATCTTTGAATGCCGCCGCTATCTCCTTTTCGTTTTTGCAGCTTTCGAGCGTTTCCGCGTCGATTTTGCGGAGTTTCAGCTCCGCGCCGTATTGCGTAACCGCGGCGTGAAACAGCGATTCGCGTACCGATTTATAGCAATCGTCAAGATAATCTTTTTTGCCGACGACGGCGATGCACACGGCGGGGCCGCAGGCATTGAGCTTTTCAAGGAATGCCGTCCACGGGCGGATATTGCAGCGTTCGGCGGTGAGCGCGAGTTTTTTGAGCACCCGCGCATCGAAGCCTTCTTTGTGAAAAATGACCGGAAGCTCGTATACCGATTTCTGTACGTCGACCGAAGAAAAAACCGCATCGGGGGCAACGTTGCAGAACAGCGCGATTTTTTTTCTGAGCGGCATATCGAGTTCGTTTGCAGTGCGGCACAAAAGGATATCCGGCTGGATACCCGCTTCCTGCAGCTGTTTCACCGAATGCTGCGTCGGCTTCGTTTTCAATTCGCCGCCGATGATCGCAGGCACGAGCGTTATGTGAATGGCACACACTTCGTTTTTTCCGAGTTCGTGAATAAGTTGCCGAGCGGCTTCGAGATACGGGATCGATTCGATATCTCCGACGGTACCGCCGATTTCAACGATGACGACGTCCGCACCCGAGCGCTCGCCGACGGAGAGGATATTGCGCTTTATCTCGTCGGTGATGTGCGGAATGACCTGTACCGTGCGTCCGTTGTATCTGCCGGCGCGCTCGTTTTGGATCACTTGGTTGTAGATTTTTCCGATCGTGATGCAATTGTGTTCGGCGACATTGACACTGGTAAAGCGCGCAAAATTGCCCAGATCCAAATCGGTTTCCGCACCGTCTTCGGTAACATATACTTCGCCGTGCTGAAACGGACTGATGTTTCCGGCGTCGAGGTTGATGTACGGATCGCATTTTATCATTGAAATCGAAAGCCCGCTGCATTCGAGAAGACTTCCGAGAGATGCGGATGCCACACCTTTGCCGAGACTGGAACATACGCCGCTCGTCACGAGTATATATTTGCTCATAGCGCGATTTTCCCATTTACGTTGCGCTTCGTCAATAGCGCGGAAAATCCGGAGGGAGAATCGAAATTACGGGAGCGTATTGTCGCGCAGCGCAAGCATATCTTTTGCAATCCGCTCTATACCGTTTTTAAATGAAGAAAAAGCGTATCGTTTCATCCATTTTATATTATTAAATTCTTTTTTCGGAAAACCGCTGATAATCTCCGATACTTCTACGGGTTCGATACCGACTTCTTTTTCGCGCACTTCTTTAAAAACATCACCCCAATTAAAATGCTCATGTCTGCAAATTTCATAAATATCTGCAATATCCTTTCCCGCGAAACGGAAAACGGCGGTAATTTTATTTGAAAGTATATTCCGCACCGAATCCGTTCTATAAAAAAAATCAGTCGCGGCAATCGCCCCGAAATGAGACGGAACGTCATTTACAAAATCGATCTTGAGCCTGCAGTCAAAATCGGAGTGATGAACCGTTACGGAATAAAAATCGACGGTTTTAATAAAATCGATTTCGCTGTCCCATGTATAACCGTTTTTTTTCAAATCGGCAAGAACTGACTCGGTATGTGCAGCAAATGCAGCGTCGCAATTTACAAAAAAATCCAAATCGTCGGAATACCTGTGATGATAGTAGCCCCTGCTAAGCGCGGTTCCGCCGGTCAGATAAAAAGGTACGTCTAAGTTTTTCACAATATTCAGAACCCCATTTTGGAGGCCGTACAGATTCTCCTCGTAATAGTCCGAATATGAAGTCGAATTTTTTTCTGAGTTCGTCATTTCTTAACCCTCTTCTGACTTTCGGCGTATATAACCGTATACAGTTTTCCGTCCCGTACCACAGAGGAACGAGGTTATGCCATGGAACCCGTTCGAGTGACCGTAAAAAAAGCATTTCTCGCGTCATACCGACCGCTTCATCCGCTTGTCCGGCGGCAAGTTTATGCAGTTCGTCGACCGATATATTGTGATCCCACATAAGATTGCCGAGTATTTTATATCGCGTCTTTTCATCTATCGTACATTTTTTCACAGCGCGATTTTCCCATTTACGTTGCGCTTCGTCAATAGCGCGGAAAATACTGCGGCACAATCGAGCCCACTGCAGAACACATAGGAAAGCAAAGAGCGCACAAAACCGCTACAGATACTCGGCTGCGATCCTGCAGCCGCTGTAATAAAAAAACTGTCGGCGTATGTCGGCAGTTTTTTTCGTTTGCAATATAAAAATTAATAATTAACAATCAGATTCGGAAGAATTGCCGCAAAGGTGCCGCACAAATCAGTCTTTTGCACGTTCGACAAAAGAGCCGTCGCGCGTATCGATGACGATGCGCTCTCCTTCGTTGCAAAAAAGCGGAACGTTCACTTCGATACCCGTATCGAGCGTCGCGGGCTTAAAGGTTTTGCCGCTCGTGTTGCCTTTTACGCCCGGCTCGCAGTATGTGATCGTGCGCGTAACGTTGACGGGAAGTTTGACGCCGACCGGCTTTCCTTCATAAAACGTGATCGATATGTCGATGTCGTCGTCGGGGGAAAGATAGCCCGCATTGTCGCCCAAATCTTCTTTTGTCATTTCGAGCTGCTCGTAGGTTTCCTGATCCATAAAAACGTACGTGTCGCCTTCGATATAGGAAAGCTTCATCGTTTTTTCGTCGAGATCGACTTCATCGAATTTTTCTCCGGCGTCGAGGCCGAGATCCTGCGTCTGTCCCGTGACGATATTTTTTACGCGCAGCTTTGTGACCATACCGCCGCGACCCGATTTTTGACCGAGCATACGCTGTACCATAAGCGGATTGTTTTCATACATAAACGCAGAACCGACTTTGATTTCCGATGTTGTAACCATATTTCTACCTTCTATAAATTAATAAGATTTGACAAAATTGAAAAGTGCGTATAATTATAATGCAAAATGCCGCAAATAATCAAGCAGGTTTCGGGCAAAGTCGCCGTTTGCAATAAGCGCGGATGCGAACGCGGCAAAATATTTTTTTATCCGATCGGAAGCTTCCAAAAAAGTAAGGAGCGCTTTTTCCGTATCGCGAGGGGACGTGCCGGAAGCATTGTACAACGTCCACGCATTTTCGACGATGGCAAAATCGTCAGGCGGGAAAAAATCTTTTATGCGATGCAAAAGCGCTTCGACTTTTACGAGTTGATAATCGTCTTCCTGCGGGTAGGCCTGCCATACAAAGGGAATACCCGAAAGGCACGCGCGCGAAAGCGAATCTTCGCCGCGTATAAAAAGCGCGTCCATAGCATAGAGCAGATCATCCCATTCGCTTTGCGCTAAAAACGGAAGCCGTTCCGCGGCAAAATGCGCATTCGAATCCGCGTACGCTTTTATAAACGCATCCTGCCCCTGCCCCGCAGCAGCGCAGGCACAAAGCTTAAAGCGCTCGTCCGATTTTCGCTTTTCCGCTTCAAATGCACAAAGGGCGCGGACGACGGGAGCGTAATCGCGGACGTAACCGAAAATCAAAACCGAAAATTCATCGGGATTTTTTTTTGCCGGCACGCGCGCGGGCCTCCGATCGAGGATGAGTCCTCCCGTCTTTGAAGTAAAGCCCGGCATAAAATTGACTTTTTGTACGCGCGACGAGCGCGTGAGCGACTTGAGGCAGTGAAATTCTTCGGCGTAATTTTCCGCCGTAAGGTAGTCGATATTGACGACGTGAACGACGGCGGTATTTTTTTTATCGAATAAAAGCGCTTCAAGCCATTCGGGATAGGGGCATTGAAAACACTGCAAAACGATTTCCGGCATCGCTTTCGAAAAAGAAGCGGTACATACATCCGCCGCGTTCCAATCGAAAACCGTCCAATTTTCGTACTGCTGTACCGCCGCATGAGAGTCGATGCCGGGTGCAAGCAGAGCGAAAGACGCGAGATCATCGATGACGAATCGAATGCGCACGTTGCCGTCGAGCGATGAAAGTGCGTGCGCCAAGCGGTACGCAAATCCGACATCGCCGTAGTTGTCGACGACTTTGCAGAGGATCGTGATATCGAGCGAGCGCGTTTTATCCATTACAGATGCGCAGCGATGTACGATGCAAGTGCTTCCATACCTTTTTTATTCGGATGCAGCCGATCGGCGAGCAAACCGTCCACTGCAATCTCGGATAAATCGATCGCGCGGATATTCGGATCGGCAGCATGTGCGGCTGCGACGACGGAACGAACACTGTGCTGCAGATCGAGCTGCGTCCAGCCGCAGTCGTTTTTTTCCGTCAGCTCCCAATCCGAACGTACGAGCGGCACGCAAAAATATGCGGCGGCATGCGGCATCGCTTTTCGTATTTTTTTAATAAGAAGCGTATATGCAGCTTCGAACACCGCAAGCGGCGCAGCGCCGTCCGAGCGCTGACCGAAATCATTTGTACCGCCGAACACGATCACCGCGTCTCCTTTCAAACGCGCAATACGCGAATCGGAAACGAAAGCGGACCAAAGAGGGCGCGAGCCGGTTTCCGAAATGCGGCTTCCGCTGTACGAATCGTTGCAGACCATCGTGTTTCCCGTCAGCCGTTCGAAATGCGCCCACCACATATCGTCCCTGCGGTAAACGCCGGAATCGGGTCTCGGATACGCAACCGCGTAATTTTCGGGAGACGTTCCTTCAAACGAAGAAATTGAATCTCCCATAACGGAAAAGGTAAACATACGACCACCGTATGGTTATTCGCCGAGCAACTCGGCAACTTTTTGGCTGCCTTCGCGGATATCGCGCAAAATCTTAAAATCTTTTACATAATCGACGGCGATAAAGCGGTCGTCTTCAGGCCACGTCTCTTTGAGCTTTGAACCTTCCCAATTATACGAAAGGAATGCGTCGCGGACAGCGTCGCGGAGAGAAGGTTTAAGCCGATACGAAACACCCCACGCGGTCGGCGGGAAAATTTCGGACTGATATACGATTTTGCCCCACGTTTTAATATCGGGTACTCTGTTGCCTGCGATCATGCGCTGCATGACCGTATCCGCAATCGCTCCCGCATCGTAATCGTGGTTGTATACGCCGGTAATCGAGTTGTCGTGCTTGCCGGAAAAAGAGACGAGGTAATCTTTGTTCGGCAGGAGTTTAAAATTCTGATACAGGATCGCGCGCGGCGCACTGTATCCGGAATTCGAACTTTCCGAAACGAACGCGACGTTTTTACCTTTCAGATCGTCAATTTTATTGATACCGGAACCGTTGTACGTGATGATAGCCATACGGTATCCGACAAAACCGTTTGCCGTACCCATTACGGCGAGCGGAACAAATCCGCCTGTGTTCACCGCATCCTGCACGGTGCCCGCAGCGAAACCGGACACGTGAAGGCGGCCGGCACGCATCGCTTCGATCTGCGTCGCATAATTCGTAACCGCAAACCATTTGACTTTTTTGCCGGTCTTCTGTGCGAGATATCTTTGAAAATCGACGAATACTTCTTCGTATACGGCGGGATCTTCGACGGGCGCATAGGCAAAAATCAGCGTATCGGGATCTTCCCACTGTGCGGGATCTTCCGGAGTGTCGGCGATCATATCGCCGTTTTTATCGACATACATCGAATCGAGTTCTCCGTAGCGATTCGTACCTTTTTCCTGCGACCCGACCGCTGACGCGAACGAAACGCAAATACCGGCGGCTATAAGAGCGGTTAATAATTTTTTCATTTTTATACCTCCTAATAGTAATGAAAAACAAATTGATCTATCACGAAATGGCTTTTCGTATTTTAACGGAAACCCATTCCGCCGCTATAACGGTGATAAAAATTATTATTAAAATTGAAAGCACTCGATTCCACGCCAATTTATTGATTGCGGAATTCATCAAAAGTCCTATACCGCCTCCGCCGACGATACCGATGATCGTCGATTCGCGAATATTGTTTTCCCAGCGATAAATTGAGGTACCGATAAACGGCGGCATTATCTGCGGCAGGTAACCGTAAAAAAACACCTGCATCTTTGACGCTCCGGTTGCGGTAACCGCTTCGATCGGTTCCGGATCGATTTCCTCGATCGCTTCGTATGTCAATTTCGAAACCATGCCGAGCGATCGGATTGCGATCGCGAGAATACTCGCCAAAAGTCCCGGTCCTATCACTTGCACGAGGATGAGCGCCCAAATCATACTGTTGACGGAACGAGAGGCGACGATAATGCACAGTACGGCAAAACGCACCGCTTTGTTCGGTGACGTATTTTTCGCTGCAAGAAAACCGAGAAAGAACGAAAGGATGACCGCGATGCCGGTGCCGAATATCGAAATCGTAATCGTATCCCACAGCGCCGGAAGAATTTTTCCGAAATAGCGAACATCGGGCGGAAACATACGTGAAAAGAAATCTTTGATTTGCTTCGGCGCGTCGAACACGAAGCTCCACGTCGTATGTTTGCCGACATACGTACATGAGACAGCCAAAAGCGCAAGTGCCAAAATCCAATAACCTGCAGCAGTGAACCGTTCTCGAGCGGTTTTGAGTTTCCAGATTCTGTTATTCTGTATATCACGGGAAAACGGCATCAGACAATCCTCCTTCGGATAGCGCTCGAAATATATTCGGTAATCAAAACCAAAATAATAATAACGAGTAAAATCGCACCGGCAGTATTAAAATCGTAGCGCCCCATCGCGGTGTCGAGCACCGCCCCGATGCCGCCCGCCCCGACGATACCGATAACCGTCGACTGGCGGAAACTGATGTCCGCACGATAGATCGACAAACCAATAAAACGCGTCGATACTTGCGGCCACACTCCGTACACAACGGTTTGCAGCCAGTTGGCACCCGTCGCACGAACGGCTTCAAGCTGTTCCATATTTATATTTTCGATATCTTCCGCAAGCAGTTTTCCGATAAAGCCGATACTGTTTATCATCAGCGTAAGCACGCCGGCAAAAGGTCCGTACCCGTACATGATGACGAACAAAATAGACAGGACGACGACATGGAGTGCGCGGATTATCATCAGCAAAACGCGGCAAATGACATACACCCATTTCGGCACGAGATTGCGCGACGCACCGAGCGCGAGCGGAACGGCAAGAAACATACTGAAAAACGATGCGGCCGCCGTCATCGCGAGACTTTCAAGCGTCCCTTCGATGATGTATTTTCCGCGCGATATGAAATCGGGATGAAAAAAACCGGAAAACAATTTGCCGATTCTGCCCGCACCCATCGCGATGCGGCGCGGATCCACTTTTATCTCTTTGCCTGCGAGGATCAAATACGCGATCACTAAAATCCAAACACCGTAGCGAAGAACGGCGTTGGCAATCATCGGCTTTTTTCTCCAAACCGTTTTGGAAACCGCGCCTCTCATTCGTTTCCTCCGAGTGAAAATATATCCGCGTCTTCTCCGGCGTCCGCAGCTTCCGTTTCTTTATTTTTTTTCGTGATATTCCAATCTTCTTCGCCGTAAATCATATTCAAAACGGAAACATCGATTTTGTTGCTCGTACCGTCGAACACGATCTTTCCCGCCTGCAAGCCGACGATGCGTTCGCAAAACTGACGCGCGAGGACGACGTCGTGAATATTGATGATACAGGAAATATTTTGCTCTTTTACAAGTCCGAGAATCAGGCGCATGACCTGCCGCGAAGTTTTCGGATCGAGACTCGCCGTCGGTTCATCGACCAAAAGCAGATCGGGTTTTTGAATAAGCGCGCGCGCAATGCCGACGCGCTGGCGCTGACCGCCTGAAAGCTGATCGGCTCTGCTGTCGACATATTCGCCGAGACCGACGCGGTCGAGCAGATCGAATGCCGTCTGTATGGTAGCCGGAGGAAAACGACGAAACGCGCTCGCCCAAAAACCGGTGTAGCCGAGTTGTCCCGACAAAACGTTTTCCATAACGGTCAGCCTGTCGACAAGAGCATATTCTTGAAATATCATGCCTATTTTTCTTCTCGCGAAACGAAGGTCGCGTCCGTTGAGCGAACAGATATTTTTTCCGTTAACAAAAATCTCGCCGGATGTCGGCTCGATCAGTCTGTTGATGCAGCGGATAAGCGTACTCTTTCCCGCGCCCGACGGCCCGATAAGCGCAAGCACTTCATTGTCCCGCACCGAAAGCGAAACGTCTTTAAGCGCTTCCTGCCCCGACGGATATCGTTTTACCAAATTTTTAATTTCAATCATATATCGCTCCTGTGTAATTTTTTTTGCGCCGCTTCGTTTATCGCCGCAACGGCGAGCTGCAATTCATCGGCATCGGAAGATGTCACCATCCAGCGGGCAACGCCTTTTTCGCTTTGGCTCGCGCGCTGTGCGATCCAGCACCACTTATCTCCGTCCCAATCGCGTTTTAACAATGTCGTGCCGAGCGGAGAGCCGTCTTCAAGCGTTTTAAGCGCCTCGTATCCTCTTTCCGTAAAAAAGTTTTCGGTCGCACAAAGCGCATCGTCCCGGTCTTTTTCATCCGCATAGGTATAGCCCCATTCGCGTTCGCGAAGCACGCTGTTTTGACGGGCGACGAGCGCATCGAATTCCGCCTTATTATTTTTCCAGCGTTTCAAAAACAAAAGACAGAAGAGCAGCGTACTTTCCATCGGAACAGTGTTTTCGCCGTTCGGAAAATTCAAATAATAATGCGCGGTCTCTTCGACGGCGGCGATCGCTTTTTTTTGCAGCAAAATATCCTTTATCTGCGAATGCCCGTTCGGAACGAGCAGCGGATTGTTGCCGCCGTTTTTCAGTTCCGCGTGAACGACGGGAGACGCTTTCGAGTCGATTCCGATACGCGCTTCCCCCGTATGCGGCACGATCGACGTGAGCACGGAAGACAAAAAAGTCATAATCACGGAAGGCGAAATCTCCGTACCGTCGCCGCTTCTCATATCGACGCGGTCGCCGTCGCCGTCGAATAAAAAGCAAAAATCGACCGACGAGGGATGCGCGCGTATATAGTCGAGCGTACCTTTGATATTATCTTTAATAATGGGGTTCGGCGCGCCGCTCGGAAAATTGCCGTCGGGAACAACGTTTCGCGGAACGCATGAAATGCCCGCATAACGAAACGCACGCATCACTTCGCTTCCCGCGCTGCCCGATAAAAAATCGGCGACGACGGAGATACCGGAAAGCTCGCCCTCCCCGATCTGCGCCAAATCCGAACAGGCGCGCACGTATGCATCGCTGTCGTCGATGACCGTAACGCTGCCGCCCGCTTTTGCGGAAACGGCTTTTCCTTTTAAAAACGCATCGCGGACGGCGACAAGTCCGCCTTCCGGCCCGACGTTTTCGGCGATGGGTCTCACGTTCGGCCCGACCGTTTTTTGTCCGGTATAATTTTTCGGATTGTGCGAAGCCGTATACATGATTCCCGCACAGCTCGGGCGCTGCATACAGCTGTAATAAAACTGACACGTCGAAACGGGCAGCACATTCGTATACAAGCGAAATCCCAAGCCTGAAAAAGTGTCGATCGCGAGCTGCAAAAAGTGCTCACCTTTTTTGCGCGTATCCCGACACAAAACGATTTCGTCGGTGCCGAGGCATTCTCTGAAATACCACGCCTGCGCATTGTACAGGCGGGACGCCGTTTCATCGGTCAGCCGTTCGGCGTCGATTCTGATATCGAAGGCATGAAACAGTTCATGCGCGATTTTTTCAAGTGCATTATCGGTCATATTTTCCCCAAAAAACCGCGTACGGTTTTATTAATAGGTTCAATTTTGAGTTTTCTAAACTCGAAATTTTCCATCTGTTTCGCTCACCAATTGAATGGCAAGTTTGGAAAGCAAATCAAATTATACTTACGGCGAGGTTCCGGCTGCGTGCCGTTTCGAGCGTTATGCCTACGAAAGCCTGCCCCTAAAAGCTCGACCGCGGCTAAGCAGACGGGTTCTCGCTGTAAGCATAGCTTTATTAGTTAACATTTTCCAAACTTGACATTCAATTTAATTATTATTTTCCGGCGGCATTGAATTTAATAAACAATACGTCGCCGTCCTGCACGACGTAATCTTTTCCCTCAATGCGGTATTTTCCCGCTTCTTTGATCTTCGCTTCCGAACCGTAAGTACGCAAGTCGTCGATCGAATAGGCTTCGGCTTTGATAAAACCTTTTTCAAAATCCGTATGTATGACGCCCGCCGCTTTCGGAGCGGTGTCTCCTGCGCGGATCGTCCATGCGTGACAGTCGTCGCTTCCCGCAGTAAAAAAAGTGCGCAGCCCCATGAGCTTGTACGCCGTCCGCGCAAGATTTGCAAGCGCCGATTCTTTGAGTCCTGCGGCTTCCATAAATTCCTTACGGTCGTTTTCGTCTTTGATTTCCGCCAAATCGGATTCGAATTTTCCGCAAATGACGACGGTCTCCGCGTTTTCTTCGGCGGCGATTTTTTTTACCGCTTCAACGTAGTCGTTCGTACCTGCAGCGATCGCGTCTTCGGAAACGTTACAGACATAAAACGTCGGCTTCATCGTAAGCAAAAACATATCGCTCACGGCCGCCTTTTCTTCCGGTGTCAGCTGGGCGAGCCGCGCGCATTTTCCCGCTTCAAGCAGCGGTTTGATCTTTGCAACCGCGCTCGTCCAATGCGCGTATTTTTTTTCTTCCTCTTTTCCGAGCGCGCGGCTCGCCTTCGTCACTTTTTCCTGCCGCTTTCTTATCGTATCCAAATCGGCAAACGCGAGTTCCATATCGATCGTTTCGATATCGCCTTTCGGGTCGATCGGCACGACGGTATTCGCATTTTCGCGGACGTGCATGATATCGGCATCGTCAAAACAGCGAACGACGTGTGCGATGCACGCCGTCTCCCGGATATTCGCCAAAAACTGATTGCCGAGCCCCTCTCCCTGAGCCGCGCCTTTAATAAGACCTGCGATATCGACGATCTTTACCGACGTCGGTGTGATCTTTTTCGGCTGAAAAACGCTTGCGAGAAAAGCGAGGCGCTCGTCCGGTAAATCGACAATGCCGACGTTCGGATCGATCGTACAAAACGGAAAATTTTCCGCAGCGGCGGGAGCTGCCGTCAGCGCCGTAAATATCGTAGACTTGCCGACATTCGGCAACCCGACGATTCCGCAATCGAGTGACATGATTCCTCCGTAAAAGCGTACAAAAATGTACAATAATCAACAACCCCGACACAGAGCATCGGGTACAGTGCTCAACGTTTCGCACTGTATGTTCTCATAAAGTGGTTGCAGTCGGCTTTAATACCCTTTTTTACGACGCAAAGCGTCGGGGTATTAAACCCTCCGCACGAATAAAATAGAGTTTTCAGTATATATGATTTACCGGCGCTGAACAAGGGAACGAAACACTATTCGTAATCAACGGAGAATGATTAACAGGGCACCGATTAAAAATCATCGGGTTCAAGGATAAAGTTTTGACTCGTCAATATGCCTGCGAGATCGTGCTTTTTGCCTCACTCAATTTTTTGTCTTTTGCCCTTTCGATATCGTCGCGAAATTACAGCGACGGATCTTCTGCCCGCCCCGCAATTTTGTTAAAAGTGAGTTTTTCGAAATGCCCTAAATAAAGTGCTGTACCGAATGATGCTCTATCATGTGCGTTTTGACACCGACGATATAGCTTCCGAACATCGCGCTCAACACGTCGAAGGCTGCGGCAAACGAACAGAGGATCGGCGCGACGGGGCGCAATAGGAGATAGCCCGTTTCAAAGCCGCGTCCGTAAAGCGTACACAGCACCGTAAGCGCGATAAAGGGGCCGCCTGAAGGAAGCCCGCCGAGCAAAAACGATAAGCCGATCGACATGCAGTAAATCCACAGGATATTGCTTACGGGAATTCTCTGATATGCGTACGACCGCCAGATGACGACGAAGCCCACCGTCACGATGAGCGCCGCTCCGCCGCGCGCAAAAATCGAAAAGAGCGGATACGCGATACCGTTGATCCTGCGCCGTATGCCGAGGCTTTCTTTACCCGCTCTCATATTGATCGGCAACACGAAGTTCGTATCGCCGCTGAAAAATGCGGTGATGATCGAACACAGGCTCGCATAGAGTACGCGGTACGGATGCGGATCGTGACAAATATAATGCAAGAGCACGGGGTAGATGCCGCCCGCAACGAGTATGAATATGCCGAACAGGAGGAGGATGAGCGGAACGAAGGTGCCGCCTGCGACGATCGTGCGGAATTGTATCGCCCAGCTGCACATGACGGCTATCATGCCGATAGAAAGGATTTCGGTAAAGAGGGTCACGATATTGTAGCAGAGTTTTGAAAGTGCATCGGTGATCGTTATGATCGGACGGAATGCCGCCTGATCACCGGTACACGCGCCGCCTGAAAAACACGCGAATAAAAACGCCGGAAATAAAAACGTACCGTTTATGAGCGTTTCGAATGCGGATGAAGGAAAGAGCGCGCGTATCAAATCGTTTATGTTGAGCGAAACGGGTGCGGCGGCTTTATCCGCAGTGATGGGGATGCGCGGCAGGCGGATCGCCAAAATCGCGACGAGGCCGATAAAAGTCAAAAGCAATGCCGACGCGATCGTTACACCGGCCGTCCACATGCCGGTTTTTAAAATCATTTTCGATTCGCGCAGTTTGTTGACTGCCGTCATCGCGGTAAAAAAAACGAGCGGTACGACGATATATCTGCCGAAGCGGACGATCACTTCCGTAATAAAAGCGAGCGCGGAAGATGCGGCTTCCGAAGCCGCAGGCACGGCAAACGAAAGCGCGATGCCGAGCAGCGCTCCGATCAAATATTTGAGCCAAAGTTTCATAGTGCCAGTATAGCACAGCGCCCGCACTTCGTACAATCGCACGCACGCCGTACGTTTCGTTCCGGCCTACGCCCGCGTGGAGCGCCGCGAAGCGTTCCCGCCGCAAGCGGAAGCGGCGGCGGGGATGAGGGTTACCGAAGCGCGGAAGGCGGGATGGCAAAACGGTGCCGTCCGAACCGAAACCCGAATGACGACTTTTTATTTGCACGGGACTGTGTTATAGTAGTGCGTATGGAAAAAACAATTTTGATTGCGGGAAAAGATTTGCCCTACGGCGGAGACTTTGCCGACGGTATGGCGCTCGCAGGATACAATGTCGTCGTGACGGGCAATCCCGAAAGCGACAGCGCTTCCGTCACGGCAGGCGATATCGTCATCGCGTCATGGAACAGACCCTCGTCCGTGTCCGCCCGTTCCCTCGTGTTGCAGGCGGAAAACGCATTTACCGTTATCGACGAAACGGTGCTCTATTTCGACGCCGCCGTGTATGCGCAGCAGTTTACGGCGCTTTCACCGGAAGAATGCACGCGCGCGATCGACACGATGATTGCAGGCTATTGCTATGTAACGATGGAAATTTTAAACCGCATCGAACAGCGTAAAGCAAACGGCAAACTCATATATATCGTGCGTCATCATCCGAACATGGCCGATGTCATACGCTCGTCGGCGCTTCGAAGCAGTACCGCAAACGCTGCAGGCCCCTTTGTCGCCGGCGCCGAAGCCGCCTTTACCGCCTTTGCCGAAAATATCGCAGCTTATGCCGGAGACAAGCAAAACGTTTCGGTCATACTCGTTTCATGCGACGTCCAAAACGATACGGCCGAAAAGGACGGCTCTCTCGCATCGTGGCTCGCCGATTACCTCGCTTCCCTCGACGGGATAAAAAAGCGCAGCGCGAAGCAGTCGCTGTCTTGGATAAAAGCCGGATCGAAAGCTCCCGGTTCTCTGGGGCAAAATCTGCTTTCGCGTTTCCGATAACGCAGGCGGAGCTCTGTCATACAAATGCGCGAGCCGTCATACCGGTACGGCTTATCGGCGCTCAACGCTTTGTAGGATATGTTTTCATAAGAGAACCGCGCTTATTTAGGCTGAAAAATGACAACAAGCATATTAAATGGATTATAAAGGAAAATTTAAAAAAGAACCGATTGATAAAAGCGGACGGCGAATGGGTCGGAATGATGGAAAGCCGATTGTCTGCGTGTTGAAACACCAAACATGTTGAAACGCAAAACATTGACAAAGCGATAAAAACATATTAGCGTTGCTTACGATCGATATGAAAGCAAACGATACGAAACCCGAACGCGAAAAAAAGAAAGCGCATATAAAATCTCCGTCGCAATCGGAACGCGCGACGAAACACGCAAAGACAAAAGCGCCGAATTCCAAAGAGCGCATTTTGCAGTGCGCCGCTTCCGAATTTCTGCAAAAGGGCTGGGCGAAAAGTTCGATGCGAGAGGTTGCAAAACTTGCCGGCGTCACGACCGGTTCTCTGTACTTTCATTTTAAAAATAAAGAAGCGCTTTTCGACGCGCTCGTAAAAGACGTGTACGATTCTCTTTTGGCAAACCATCGCGCAATGTACGATACCTTTTTCAATATGTCGCCGGATATAAAAAAGCGGCGCGCATTCCGTTTTGAAAGCCGTAAAACAACGATCGACTTTGTGTACGAACATTACCGCGCGGTAAAGCTGCTCGTGTGCGGTTCGGCCGGCACCCGCTATGCCGATTTTTTTTCACTCATGATGGAAGATACGTACAAAGCCGATGTGCGCGCTTTGTCGTCGCTCAAAGATTTCGGCGGTGTACTGCATTCCGACATAGACCTGCGCCTGTATTCGGCGATCGATAAAAGCTTTTGGAACTGCCTGTTCGAAACCGTCCGCTTGGACATTCCCTACGAAAAAGCGCTCAAGTACGTTGCCGTACTCGACGAGTTTTACGAAGCCGGCTGGCGCAAAATCCTGTGCGACACATGATAAGAACCCGTTGAAAGAAAAAAATGAAAATCAATAAGATTGTATTTAGTATTATTTTCCTTTGTGTTTGTTCTTGTTTTGCAAAAGAACTTGCCGATTATGACACTCCTGCGAAGCGAGAACAAAAAGCAATTGACCGTGGAAATCTTATAATACATGCGCTTGCAGCTTATTACAAAGACAACGGCGTTTATCCGGAAAGTTTGGAAGATTTAATACCGGTGTATTTGGATAAAATACCGAACCCGGGATTGAGAAACGGTTTTAACATTCGGACGAAATTTCACTATCTCAGATTAATAAGCTGTAAAAATTTTACACTAAGTTTTAGATATGATATATTCTCTGAATTTTATTATAACTCGTATGAGGCTAGATGGCATTACGCAAATCATTGATTCCTGTAGAAATATGGACAGGATGTTTCAAAGATTGCCGAAAAGTTTGGAAGCATCCCGTATAAAATATTAAAGGCGCTTGAGATCGGAAATATAAAAAACGTATTCAAAATAGGACTACCCGAGCAGGCATCGTACGATCGATACGATTTTCGGTTTTGTTTTAAAGAGCTTTGACGTTTCGCCGCTTTTTTCCTTGACAAATTTCTTTGCGCTCTGTATTATAACGATGTTATGTTAGCTAAAGCTAATTTACGGGGTATTGATGTACTTTCTCACTGGCGTTGCGAAAGTGCGGGCGTTCATCAATCCTCGACTTTTGATAAAGTCTGCGGTTGATGAATGAGGAGAAATTATGCTGCAAAGATTTTTTGCGTTGTCTGACGCGGGGACGCGGAACTTGCGTTCGGCGATTACATTCGGCACTATTATCAATTTGTTTTTGATGGTTCCATTGGGGCTTTCGCTGTATGTACTGCAGTATTTTTTGGCGCGCATTATGCATCAAGGTTTTCGCGCTCCGAATGTGTGGGCGGTGTCGGCGGCCGCTCTCGCGATGATTGCCGTACTGTTCATCCTCGAAAAACTGAAGTACGGCAGAATGTACAACGGTGCGTATGAAGAAGCGGCGAACGTACGCATTTCACTTGCCGAATCGCTTCGGAAACTCCCGCTGTCGTATTTCGGCAGACGGGATTTGTCGTATTTGACTTCGACGCTTTTGAACGACGTTACTCTGATTGAAGAATCGCTTTCGCACGCCGTGCCGGAGCTGTTCGGCGGCGTCATTTCGATTTTGATTGCCGCGGCTCTTTTGGCGTTTTTGGATTGGCGGATGACGATTGCGCTTTTTATCTTTGCCTTTGCAGGGTTTTTTATCATCGTCGCCGCCCGATCAGTGCTGGATAAAAAAGCAAAGCAGGTGTTTGCGCGAAAAGATTCTATCTACGATTCCTTTCAGCAGATGATCGACAATATCAAAGTGCTGAAATCTTCCGATAAAAAAGCGGTGTATGTGCAAAAACTCAAAGACGATATTACCGAGTCAACGTACGTAACGCTCAAAGCGGAAGCGGTGGGCGGAGCGTTTATTTTCGGTTCGGCGGCGATTGTCCGCTTCGGCTTTCCCCTGGTGATTTCATACGGCGCGTACTTGCTGGCGCATGGGAGCATCGACCTGTTGACGTATATCGTCTTTTTGCTCGTTTCCTGCCGCATCTTCGATCCGCTGACGACGGTGTTTATGATGCTCGGCGAATTCTTTTTAATGATGATTGCCGTCGAACGCAAACAGGCGATTGTCAATTATCCCAAGCAGACGGGAAGCGAAACCTTCAAGCCGAACGGTTACGATATCCGCTACCATAATGTTTCATTCTCATATAATGAACCGAACGGTAAAGATGTGGACAGCGATACCGAAGAAAACACGGTAAGCGGGATCGACTTTACCGCAAAGCAGGGCGAAATTACCGCTCTCGTCGGGCACTCCGGCTGCGGTAAATCCACGATTGCACGCTTGGCCGCTCGCTTTTGGGACGCTTCATCGGGCACAGTGAGCGTCGGCGGCGTCGATGTTTCCACCGTAGATCCGGAAACCCTGCTCGCAGCTTTTTCGATTGTATTTCAGGACGTCGTGCTTTTTAACGATACGGTATACAACAATATCTTAATCGGCAACCGGAATGCAACGAGGGAACAAGTGTTTGCCGCGGCAAAAGCCGCCCGGTGCGATTCGTTTATCGAAAAACTGCCGCAAGGTTACGATACGGAAATCGGTGAAAACGGCTATACCCTTTCGGGCGGAGAACGCCAGCGGCTTTCCATCGCCCGTGCCCTCTTAAAAGACGCGCCGATCATCCTTTTGGATGAGGCGACCGCCGCTCTCGACCCTGAAAACGAAACGCTCATCCAACATGCTATCGGTACACTTATAAAAGGTAAAACCGTTATCGTCATCGCTCACCGCCTGCGCACCGTCGAAAATGCCGACAAAATTATCGTACTCAACAAGGGTATGATTGCCGAAACCGGTACCCACGCAGAACTCATGGAGAAGGGCGGCATTTACCGGGAGATGTATCGGCTGCAGCGGGAAAGCGAGCAGTGGTCGGCATAAATAATGGGTAATGAATAATTGGTAATGCGTAATTGATAAGTAGGGGAATTTCTCTATGAATAATAAACAAAACCGGCCGGCGAAAAATCCGACAAAAGAACAGCCGGCACAGCAAGCGGCTGAACGCAATCCCGCAAAGCAGCAGACTATCAAGCGGCTTTTAAGCTATGCGGGAAAGAGCAGAGGGCTTTTGTCGCTGTCTCTTGTACTTTCCGGCTTGAGCGCTCTCGTCGGTTTTGTGCCGTACATTATGGTGTTCTTTGTAATGCGCGATGTGATTTCCTCAGTTGCGGCAAAAGAGGCGGTAAACGCCGCCGCCCTTGCGCGTTACGGACTGTGGGCCGTCGGTTCGGCTGCGGCGGGCTTTGTGCTCTATTATGCGGCGCTTATGCTTTCGCATACGACCGCGTTTACGATTCAGGAAAACCTTTCGATTCGGATGACCGAAACGCTTGCGGAACTTCCCATCGGCTGGCATATCACGCATGTGAGCGGTAAAGTGCGCAAGGTGTTTGAAAAAAACGTCAATCAGCTTGAAACGCTGATCGCTCATAGCCTGCCGGATACCGCGC
>NZ_JAFEVM010000017.1:0-61404 GCF_016901105.1 Treponema sp. Marseille-Q4523
CAACAGTATCTTATAATTAACTGTATGACAATTTAATTGCGCTTACGCCTGTACGTTGAGCTGTAAGTACACTTGATCCGCTAAACCGAAACCGGCGTTTTTTGTAAGCTGTGTCGCGTATTCGTCGTACATCATGTCTTCGTACATTTGCGAAGCGAAGCTGTCGCCGCCGAAAAGAGAAGTCTTCGTAACGGTGCTGCGCATCGACGACACCATGATTTTGACGATGTAGGATTCGAGTTCGAGCGATTTTTCGTAGAGTTTGCTCGTCCTGTCGATCGTCTCGCTTTTTGCGTGAACACCCGCGCCGTTTGCGGCAGCTCCTACGGGAAGCGCTTTTTTATCGCTTTCGTTCGTAAACGTATTTGCAAAACCTGAAGCGAAGTCTCCGTTCAACCGCCCGTCTTCGACAACTTTCTCGGATGCAACGGATGCGCTTTGAAAAGAAGCGGAGGAGCGTATGCGTTTTACCAAATCGGAAAAAGAAGCGCCCTCGCCCGCTTCCCGCGCTTTTTGCATCGTTTCCGTTCCGTTCAATAACGACGAGTTGACGCTGCTTATCTTCATCTTCCCTCCAAAAAACTTTTGCAGAAAACTTCAGTTTTCGAAAAAGTTTTTTGACGTGCGCATAAGCGCACACGTCGAATACTCGAGTTTGCCTTGCAAACTCGAGATAAAAAGCGGCGGCGATATTTTAGACACCGCTTTTTATCGTTCCTCCAAAAAACTTTTGCAGAAAACTTCAAGTGCACGGTTTAGCGCTTTAAGCTCACCGCAGTGCCGAGCATGGTGTCGGACGTTTGTATCGCTTTGCTGTTAAACTCGTATGCTCTCTGCGCGACGATCATCGCGACCATTTCGTTGACGACGGATACGTTGCTCATTTCAAGGAATTTATGTTCGAGTTTTCCCATGCCCTCAAAGCCCGGGCGGCTTGCGATCGGAGCGCCGGACGCGTTCGATACTTTAAAGAGGTTGTCGCCGTCGGCTTCAAGTCCGATTTCGTTCGGAAAGCGGTAGAGTTCGAGCTGTCCTACTTCCGTGGGTTCCGTCTCTCCGTTTATCTTTACGTCGACCCTTCCGTCCTGGCTGATGACGAGGGTCTGCACATCGTAGCCTTCCGGTAAAATGATTTCCGGCATAACGCGATTCCCGTCGGATGTGAGGAGCTGGCCGGTCGAATCGACTTGAAACGAACCGTCCCTCGTATAGGCGTAGCTGCCGTCGTATTTTTGCACGCGGAAAAATCCGTCTCCGACGATGGCGACGTCTGTGGAAACTCCGGTGTGCTGGAGCGAGCCCTGATGCATGATGCGCTGCGTCGCGCCGACTCTGACGCCGTGTCCCTGCTGGATGCCGACGGGTGTCACCGTGTCTTCGGTCGCGGGCGTACCTGCGAGCTTTGCGGTTTGATATATCAAATCTTCGAATTCGACGCGCTGCTGTTTGTAGCCGGTCGTATTGACGTTTGAAAGGTTGTGAGAAATCGCATCGATATTCGTCTGCTGACCGTTCATTCCCGTCGCAGCCGTCCATAAACTTCTGACCATATCGTCCTCGCTTTTTTTGCCCAAGGCTTTTACTTTTACACGCCGGAAACCTGCAGTACCGGCAAAATCGATATTTACGAACTTCTAAAAACAGTAGTTTTCAACAGAGCCTGACCAAAAACTTCAGTTTTTGGCCAGCTTCCTTGATGTACTATGCGACGTTTAAAATTAAGTCATTACAATATAAAGACTTAATTTTAAACTCGACAGGCTGTCGAAAAAGTAACCGACTTTTGAGACAGCCCTTTATCCGTGCTGATAGAGCGCGACGCGCGACCACAGCGTTTCCATCATCGAGTCTTCGCTTTGAATCGTCTTTTGATTCGCTTCGTACGCGCGGTTCACTTCGATCATCCGCACCATTTCGTTGACGACGTTTACGTTCGACGTTTCAACGTATTCCTGCAAAACGCGCGGGCGTTCGTTTCCTTCGGCGATATAGGCACGACCTGCGATATCGTTCGTGTTGTACAGGCTTTCTCCCATCTTTTTCAAATAGCGTTCGTTGTCGAAGCGCACGATTTTCAGTCTGTCGATTTCGTTGCCCTCTTCGTCGATTATCTTCCCGTCTTCCCGCACGGTAAACCGATCGTTTTCAAGCGTGATGATGCCTTTTTCGCCCATAACGGGATAGCCGTCTTTCGTTTCGAGGATGCGCTCTTTACCGATAAAAAAGTTTCCGTTCCGCGTATAACGCTCGCCGATCGGCGTCTGCACGGTAAAAAATCCCTTGCCGCCGAGCGCAAAATCGGTTTTCGTACCCGTCGTTTTAAATGAACCCTGTTCGAAATCGGTAAACTGTTCGTTCGTTTCGATACCGAGTCCGAGTTTTCCGATAATCGGAGCGGCGTCAGCGCTGCCGAAGGGCGTTTCGTAAACGCCGTCGGCGTTCGTCCGCCGTAAAAGAAGTTCCGAAAACGATTTGCTCACGCGGACGTCCCGTTTGTAGCCCGTCGTATCCACGTTTGCAAGATTGTTCGAAATCGCATCGAGTCTGTTCTGCTCGCCGTTCATGCCGCTTGCGCCTATATACCAACCGCGTATCATAAGTATCCTCTTTCTATTGTATCGGCGAAGAAAAAGGCCGTGTTTAGCAAAAATAATTTGCCAAATAGACATTCATGCTTTATACTGATAAAAAAGCAAAAGGGGAATACCATGTCGGATAACAAAAAAGATTTATGCGTTCTTTCAATCATTCTCGGAGGCGGAAAGGGAACGCGGCTTTTCCCGCTCACAAAAGTCCGCTCGAAGCCGGCCGTTCCGTTCGGCGGAAAATTCCGCATCGTCGACGTGCCGATTTCGAACTGCATCAATTCGGGTTATAAAAAAATATACCTGCTCACACAGTTCAATTCGTTTTCGCTGCACATGCACATAAGCAATTCGTACAACTTCGACCGCTTTTCGCACGGCTTTGTCGAAATATTGGCCGCCGAACAGACGCTCGAACACACCGGCTGGTACGAAGGAACCGCCGACGCGGTGCGGAAAAATTTCCCGCACTTTAAGCCGCAAAATCCGACGCACTATATCATCCTTTCAGGCGATCAGCTGTACCGCATGGACTTGCGCGCCTTTATGGCGTCTCACCTCGAAAGCGGTGCCGACGTGACGATTGCGACGACGGCGGTAAACAGGAGCGACGCGTCGGGCTTCGGCATTATGAAGATCGACGGCGAAAAGCGCATTACGGAATTTATGGAAAAGCCTGCACGGGACATGAATATCGACGATTGGAAAATTCCGGAAAACTCGCGCGGCAATCTGCCGCCGGAAAAAGAATACCTCGCGTCGATGGGTATCTATATCTTCAACGCTCCCGTCATGGATGAAATGCTCGACAACGATATGACCGATTTCGGAAAAGAGATAATTCCCGCAGCGATAAAAACAAAAAAAATCAATTCGTATATCTTCGACGGCTATTGGGAAGATATCGGAACGATCGGCAGCTTTTACGAAGCAAATATCAACTTGACCGAAAACACGCCTCTGTTCAACATCTACGACGAAAACGAGCCGATCTATACGCATACTCCGAACCTCCCGCCGTCGAAAATCAATAAAGCCGACATAAACGCTTCGATCACGGCCGAAGGATGTATCATCACCGAAAGCACTCTCAATCACTGCGTCATCGGCATCCGTTCGATCATCGAAAAAGGAAGCACGCTCGACGGAGTAGTCACGATGGGCGCAGATGCCTACGAAACCGAAGCGTCCAAACGTTACAACGCCGAACACAATATACCGGATCTCGGCATCGGAAAAAATTGCCGCATCGCGCGCACTATAATCGATAAAGACGTACACATCGGCGACAACTGCTCCATCAACGTCAGCGGAAATCAGTACGAAGAAGGCGACCACGGACTCTTTTATTGTGCAGACGGCATCATCGTCATCAGAAAGGGCGCGGTCATCCCTTCGGGTACGGTGATTTAAGGCGGCTCGTTTTCGTGACGGATTCGATGTACGATAAGCTCGGCGATTTGCTCAAAGCCGCGCTCGAAAAGGGGGATATCCCGAAAAGCGGTGAAAAAAAAGCCGAAACGAATGTAGGCACGGACGAGCGTTCGTACGCTTTCAAAACGAGGAGCAAAGCCGGAGAAGCGGATATGTTTCGTGCGTCAAACGGCAGCGCGCAGACAAAAAACAAAACGGAAGCGCGACGTAAGACAATGCGCGGCGGGCAAAGAGGCGGCACAAAGGTCAAGCTCGAAAATATTTTACGTACAAAAGATAAAAAAAATATCGGCGAAGTGTTCAAAAGCGGAAACGGAGCCGAGAGGGCGCGTCCGTTCGAAGTGCTGCCGGATCGAATCAAAAAAGCCTGTGAAACGCTCGGCGTAAAAGCGGGTGCCGATGAAAGCGAAATACGGAGCGCGTACCGTAAAAAGCTCAAACGCTTCCATCCGGATTCGAATGCCGAAAACGAAACGGTGCAGCGCGTCGCGCACAAAAAGACCGAAGAAATCGTCGAAGCGTATAAAGCGATACTCGCGTATAAAGATTCGATCCGTTAAAAAAGCATGTCTTAAAAGCACTCGGTTTTTCGACAGCCGCGTCCCGTTAAACGCACCGCACGAACAACGAGCCGCTTAGATTTCGCTTTCCCCTATGCCGTATTCCTGCAATTTGCGATGGAGCGTTTTCCGTCCTATGCCGAGTATGTCGGCCGTTTTGCTTTTGTTTCCCTTGTTCGCCGCGAGGTTTTCGCAGATGATCGCTTTTTCCGCATCGTCGAGCGTCGTGCCGACCGGTATCGTAATCGAAGGCGCGGCGATCGATGCGCTCACCGTCGGCGGTAAATCTTCCGGAGTGATTTCGTTTCCGCCGCACATAACGACAGCGCTTTCGATACAGTTGCGAAGCTCTCTGATATTGCCCGGCCAATCGTATTTGTACAAAAGCGCTCGGGCACGGTTGTCGATGCCCGTGACGTTTTTGCCGTTTTCCTTCGCGTATTCTTTTAAAAACGCATTCAATAAAAGCGGAATATCGTCACGTCGTTCGCGAAGCGGCGGCACGGCGATGTGTACGACGTTGAGCCGGTAATACAAATCTTCACGGAATCTTCCCTCTTTTACTTCTTTTTCCATATCGCGGTTCGTCGCGGCGATGACGCGCACGTCGATGTCGATCGTCTTTTCTCCGCCGACACGGATGATTTTATGATCCTGCAGAACGCGCAAAAGTTTTACCTGCACGCTCGCGTTGACTTCGCCGATTTCGTCGAGAAAGATCGTGCTTTCGTGCGCGAGTTCGAAACGCCCCTTTTGCATTTTTTCGGCTCCGGTGTACGCGCCTTTTTCGTGACCGAACAGTTCGCTTTCGAGCAGCGTTTCGCTCAAAGCCGCGCAGTGCACTTTTATCATTTCGTGAGCGCTTCTCGGAGAAAGATTGTGGATCGCGTCTGCGACAAGCTCTTTTCCCACGCCGCTTTCGCCGGTTATCAAAACGGACGCTTTCGTCGGTGCGACTTTTTTGATAAGCGTAAACACTTTTTGCATCTCAGCACTTTTGCCGATCATATTGTCGAGCGTATGAGCGCTTGAAACTTCGGCTTTCAGCTGTGTGTGCTGCAGCGAAAGCTCTCTGCGTTCGAGCGCGCGCTTGACGAGCATCGAAAGCCGATCGAGGTTGAGCGGCTTTGTCAAAAAATCGTAAGCGCCGTTTCTCATCGCATCGACAGCCGCATCGATACTTCCGTGTCCCGTAAGCACGATGACCGGTATGCCGGGCGTTTCCGTCGTCACGCGCCGGAGCACTTCTTCGCCTGAAATACCGTCCATGCGGAGATCGGTGATGACCAAATCGATGTCGCCCTTTGCGATACAGTCGAGCCCTTCTTTTCCGTTTGCCGCAAGGCGCACTTCATAGCCTTCCATTTCGAAAGCGGCGCCGAGTCCTTCGCGGATATTTTTTTCATCGTCGATGATAAGGATCGTGAATTTCATTTTTTCGCCATCTTGTCCGCAATCTTTGCCGAATCGTCTTCGATCCGCTGCGTTTTATGTTCGCCGAGCAATTTTCTGTCCGTCTGCGGTACGGGAAGCGTTATCGTAAAAACGGTACCTTCGCCCGCGACGGATGAAACTTGAATATCGCCTGAAAATTCCTTAATAATTTTATACGCGATCGTCATGCCGAGCCCCGTCCCCTTCGCTTTCGTCGTAAAATACGGTTCAAAGATGTGAGAAGCGGTTTCTTCGCTCATGCCGATCCCGTTGTCCGAAATCGTTATGATGTAAGCGTCGTCCTTTACAAAGGTTTCGACGGCGAAGAGTCCCGGACACCAAGCATCCGATCTTGCCGCCGTGCAGTCGGAATATTTTTCCCGTATCGCCGAAAGAGCGTTTTGCGCCATATTGATAAACACGTCTTTAAAAAGTTTTTCGTCGATAAGTAGGCGCACCGTTTTTTCGCTTACGCGCACACTTACCGTAATGCAGCTGTCGTGAAATTCCGGCGCGATAAAAGCGGCCGTCTCTTTAATAAGCTTTCCGATATCGACGAGTTCGAGCTTTGCGTTCACCGGACGGACGGCCATGAGGAAGTCCGTCACTTTTTTATTGAGGTTGTCGATTTCTTCGTTTACGGTATCGAGGTGCGCTTCGAGGAATTTTTTATCGGGCAGCATGCCGCTTCCCTCTCTTGCTTTTTTTACCGCTTTTTGCACGAGCTGTACGTGAATGCCGATGGCGCCGAGCGGATTTTTGATTTCATGCGCCATGCCCGCCGCGAGGTTCGTCAAGCCCGCAAGATTTTCCATGCGGCGAAGCAGTATTTCCCGATTGCGTTTTTCGGTGATATCGCGCACGGTAACGATGGAGCCGGACACTTCTCTCTTTTTAACAAGAGGCAAAACCGTGAGCGTTATAAAGCGCACACTGCCGCCTGCCGTCTCGGTCGTAAATTCGTCGGAAACGTTCGATCGGTTGTGTTCTCTGCAGTCATTTAAAAAATCGGCGATCTCGGCATTGTCGACGAGGCGCGGGAGCGGAATGCTTTCCGCTTTCGGATCGTCGGGACGGATCGAAAAGGGCACATAGCGTTCGGCCGCTTTATTCGTCAAAATCAATTTCCAATCTTTATCGACGATGACGAGTCCCGTCGAAAGAGACTCCAAGACCGAATCGAAAATTTCGTTTTCGCTGCATACGTCTTCGAGGAATTCTTTTACCTGCTCGGAAGGAAGCTTTGCGATCTTTTCGCTGACGCGCCTGAAATAATCACTCATAGGCGGCCTTGAAGACGAAATCGTGCGTTTTGTTGATTTTAAAAAACGTCCGCGTAAGGTTTTCCAATGCGGCAAGGGGAGACTCGTTGTAGACGGAAACGGCGAGCCAACACTCCCTGAGAGACGCCATACATTCGGCCGAACTTTCCGCACCCGAAGCGCTTTTTGCAAGCGGTCTTTGCGCCCGCGCGATGCCGTCGAGGAAGATGCGGAACATGATACGCGGTTCGAAAGAAGCGCAGTCTTTTAATATCTTTGCGCAGTCGGGGATCGCGTTCGATGCGACACTTTTAAAAAAAGACGCCGCGCAGTCTCTGATTTTTTCGGGAGCGACGGGAAGAAAGGTTTCAAAGTATTCGCCGAGAGTTCCGTCCCTCGCATCGTCGTGAAAAATACGGCGCACGACTTCAAGCTGTTCGGCTTCCGTCCGCTCGCGGAATCGATACGGCCTTACGCGCGAAAGGATCGTCGGCATAACGGACGAACGTTTTTCCGTCGTCAAAATAAAAACCGCGTCTTCCGGCGGCTCTTCGAGAATTTTCAACAGCGCGTTCCGCGCACTTTCGTTCATGCGCTCGGCATTTTCCAAAACGACCGTCTTTTTTCCTGCGGACGATTTTATATGCGCCCATGCGGAAACGGCGCGTATGTGTTTGATCGGAATCGCGTCCGGCAAAAAATCGGATTCGAGTTTTCGGCACAGTTTTTGTATTTCTCCGCACGTCTTTTCAAGCGTTTCGGTATCCGGCAATTCGTGCGGAAAATCGATCGTTTCCATATATTCGTCTATGGAAGCGATGAGGGGCGCGATCTTCGAAAGCTTGTCGTCGTCCTGCAACACGACGGGATTAAAGCGCATCGTCAATTTTCTCACGCTGCGCAAAAAAAGATAGCGGGCGCTCCGTTCATAGGACGCGCTCTTTTTGTGCGCCGAAAGAAAAACCGCAAGACACGAAGCGATTTCAAGCGTGCAGTCGCGCGGGCCTGCAAGTATCGTATTTTGATGAACGAGGGCTTTATGACGGAGACACGAAGGACAAGTACATTGCCACGCGCCTTTTTCTTCTCCCGTGCACGAAAGAACGCGGGCACACTCAAGCGCGCACGAAAGTTTTCCCGAAGAGGCGGGACCGTAAAAAAGAAGGGCGCCCGGAAGGGACGATGAACGTATGTCGTTTTCAAGAAGCGAAGATGCTTCCTGTCGGATAATGTTTTCAAACATCAGGCAGGCAGCTCCTGAAGCTTCGTTTCCGAAACTCTGATAACGCCGTCGAGCAGACGGTAAAAAATGCTCGAATCGAAGAGCGGGCGGGTATCGAACCACGGCTGCACTTTGAGTGCGACGATGACGAGGGAAACGACGGCAAGCCCTTCGACGATGCCGAACACGAATCCGAGCGCGCGGTCGAGTCCCTGCAAAATCTCTCCCGAAAAGATGCGGCTGACGATTTCCTGAACGATCTTTACGACGAGGAATGCGATGATAAAAATCAATAAAAACGAAACGACTTTTGCCAAAAGCGCGTTACGGATGCCGTCGCGGACAAAGGGTTCAAGAAGCGGCGTACACAAAACAGCAGCGACGATGCCTGCGACAAAGGCGGCTTTGCCGAAAAATTCTTTTATCAAACCGCGGGAAGCCGCCGTTATGACGAAAAAAAGCAAAATCAATAAAAAAACGATATCGACCGGCGCATAGGAATACGGCATCGCTCACGATCCTCCGAACATCGCAGTATACACGATTTCGGCAATCTTTTCACCAGGCTTTCCGCATCCGACAAGAGCGGCGCAATTTTCGCTCATGAGACGCCGTTCTTCGCTCGACAAAAGTTTTTCAAGAGCACGCAAAAGTTCTTCCGAATTCGCTTTTTCCCGCGAAAGCACGACCGCCGCTCCCCTCTCCGCAAAATAGCGCGCGTTGTCTTCCTGATCGCCTCTCGTACCGGAACCCGTAAGCGGGATGAGCACGAGCGGCTTTTTTAAAACGGCGCATTCCCAAATCGAATTCGCTCCCGCGCGCGAAAGCACGATATCGCTTGCAGCGATGACGTCGCTCATTTCGGAATACAAAAACGGATACTGCGCGTAATCCGTGTGCCGGACAGTGTCGGCGTTTTTTACTCCCGTTTGATGTACGACGAAAAATGACGCACACAAGCGGTCGAGATTTTCTCTGACAAGTTCGTTTATCTGTACGGCTCCTAAGCTTCCGCCGAGTACGAGGAGAACGGGTTTTGTATTGCCGGAACTATTTAAAAACGCGCGGCCGCGTTCGGGAGAGGCGCGGTAAAAAGCTTCCCGGACGGGATTCCCCGTTACGATTATCTTTTTGCGGTAAGATGCCTTAAAAAAACTTTCGGTTTCTTTATACGACACGAGGATGCGCTTTGCCGCGATGCTGTTGATTTTCGTCGCAAGTCCCGGCGTAAAATCGCATTCGTGCGTATACACGGGAATGCCGAGCAGCTTTGCAGCCGCGCACGGCGGGACGCTCACAAAACCGCCTTTGGAAAAGAGGACGGCGGGTTTTAATTTTATTAAAATCGCAAGAGATGCAAAAAATCCTCCGACGACTTTAAACATATCGGAAAGGGTTTTCAGAGAAAAATAGCGGCGAAGTTTTCCCGCAGGAATTCCGTAAAATGCGTCCGCAGTTTTCCTTCCCGATTCGTCGACGTTTTTTTCGACGATGCTTCGGTCCATGCCGGAAGAAGAGCCGATCCAGCAGATAGTAAGGGCAGCTCCTCGCGCCGCAGCCTTTTTGCGAAGTTCGTCAGCGACTGCAAGTCCCGGATAGATGTGGCCGCCCGTACCGCCGCCCGTAAATACCGCTGTAATCGATTTATCGTTTTTCATATAGTTCTAAGTGAGCGTATGCGTAAGATCGCGAGATAACCCTCCGCACGAATAAAAAAAACGGCAGCCGTGCTGCCGTTCGTATGCCACCAGTTGGAATCGGACCAACGACACATGGATTTTCAGTCCATTGCTCTACCAACTGAGCTATAGCGGCATATCAGCTACTCTATACGATTTGCACTTTTATGTCAAGCGGCACATTGCTCAAACGGCATAAAATCGCTACAATCGTACGCATGAAACCGACGCTTATAAAAGATCTGCTCGCATCGAAACCCGACGGAAAAGCCGTCACCGTATGTGGCTGGGTGAGAACCGTACGCGATTCGAAAAATCTCGTATTCATTCAAGTAAACGACGGCAGCTGTTTCGCATCGATCCAGCTGACCTTCGACCGTACGTCCCCTTCCGACGGAGCCGACGTGAAATCAATAGAAGAAAACCTCGCAAAAGCGAATACCGGCGCTTCGGTGCGCGCCGAGGGGCTCCTCGTTCCCTCCCCCGCGTCGGGACAGGCCGTCGAAGTAACGCTCGAAAAGCTCACCGTCCTCGGAGAATGTCCGAGCGACGCCTATCCGCTCCAAAAAAATAAAATGTCTATGGAATATCTCCGCGAAAACGCTCACCTCAGAGCGCGGACAAATACCTTCGGTGCGGTATTCCGTATGCGCAATCAGATGGCTTTCGCCGTTCACTCATTTTTTCAGGAAAACGGCTTCCAATATATCAACGCACCGATCATCACGTGCAGCGACGCCGAAGGCGCGGGCGAAATGTTTCAAGTGACGACGCTGTCTCTCGAAAAGATCGCGGAGATCGGTGTGAAAGCGGGGAATGCCGGCAAAAAGGTCGAAAGCGCTTCATCCCTCGTCGACTATTCGAAAGACTTTTTCGGCAAAAAAGCGAGCCTCACGGTGAGCGGACAGCTCGAAGCGGAAACGCTCGCGACCGCCCTTTCGCGCGTATACACATTCGGACCGACGTTCCGCGCCGAAAATTCGAACACGCCGCGGCACTTGTCCGAATTCTGGATGATAGAACCCGAAATGGCCTTTTTCGATTTGGACGACGATATGGATTTGGCCGAAAGCTTTATCCAATACCTTTTACGCTGGGCGCTCGAAAAGTGCCGGAGCGATTTGGAATTCTTCGACAAACGTATTCAAAACGGTCTCATCGCAATGCTCGAACACGTCGCCGAAACGCCGTTTAAGCGGATTTCGTACACCGAAGCGATCGAAGCGCTCGAAAAACACGAGGGCAAATTCGAATACAAGCCGTTTTGGGGCTGCGATATTCAAACCGAACATGAACGCTACCTCACCGAGCAAATCTACAAATGCCCCGTCATGGTCTACAATTATCCGAAAGCGATCAAAGCGTTTTATATGAAGCAAAACGACGACGGCAAAACGGTCAAAGCCCTCGACGTCCTCGTTCCGGGCATCGGCGAAATAATCGGCGGAAGCGAGCGCGAAGAAAACTACGACAAACTGCTGGCTGCATGTAACGAGCGCAATATGGACATGTCGAATTATACGTGGTACCTCGACTTGCGCAGGTTCGGCACGGTACCGCATTCTGGTTTCGGTCTCGGATTCGAGCGCCTCCTCCGCTATGTTACCGGTATGTCGAACCTCCGCGACGTTATCCCCTATCCGCGCGCGCCGAAGCTGGCGGATTTTTAAAAAGCGCGCTATAATTATACGCGTTGATGAAACGGCGGCATAAAAAACGCTCGGCAAAAAATACGGTCGGTCAGCTCATCTATTTGACGGCATCGTTTTACGCGCGGAACAATCTCTACACGTGCGCGGCCTCTTGCGCGTTCGGTTTTCTCTTTTCGTTTATCCCGATCGTCATGACGGTACTCGCCGTCCTCGTGCGCATCATCCATGCGTCGCCGGAAATCATCGATTCGGTTTTATCGCGTGTTTCCGAATACAAAACGATGTTCGACGCCGAATCCTTTATCAACGGTATACTGAAAGTAAAAACCTTCGGTCGGATCGAATTCGTACTCGCCCTTTTTATCGTGCTGATGGCAAGAAAATCATTTGCAGCGGTCATGCAGGGCATGCGCCGCATTTTTCACAAAAAAATAAAAACCCGCGCGATTTTCAACCATGCGCTCATCTTCATCGGAGAGCTCGCTCTCGTCGTCATCGCAACGCTCATCATATTGATAATCTTTGCGCTTCGAAATCTTTTTACCTTGTTTCCGGCCGCTTTACAGCCACTCGAGCATCCGCCGCGCCTCGCGCTTTCGCCCGCCGTCATCACCCTATCCGAGTTCGCGCTCATCTTTATCATCGTGCTGCTCGCCTACCGCTATGCGTCGGAGACGAAGCCCGACGCAAAACTCTGTGCGGCTTGTTCCGCGCTGTGCACGCTTTCGTTTTTTACAGCGGCAAAATTGACGAATGAATTTTTAAACATAGCGAATTACAATATCATTTACGGTGTTTTGAGCGGGGTTATGATTTTTTTATTTCAAACGTATATTTTCTTTACGCTGTTTTTTATCTTCGCGCAAACGGTATATATAGTACAATTTTTCGATCCGCTGCTTTTAAGCGAATTATATCTTCTGCCCGACCGCGACGACACGAAACTCAATTCGATCGTAAAGCGCACCCTCTTTATCACGCCGTCGGCGATTATGAACAAGAACAACGTCGAAAATTATAAAGCGGGTTCGATCATCTATGCAAAGAACGACCGCTCCGACGATTCGTATTACGTCGTCAGCGGCGCGGTACGAATCAACAGAAACGGAAACCTTTCCTACTGCGACAGGGGCGCATTTTTCGGTGAAGAGACTTGTATACTCGAGCAAGTGCGCACGTCGGAAGCGAAAGCGGAAACCGACTGCAAACTGATGAAGATTTCGGCCGAAGAGTTTCGGAGCCTTCTCGAAATAAATCACAAAACGGCCGAAAAAGCATTGTCGCACATATCCGAATATGTTTCGCACGTTTATGGACGAACGGAAACTTTCCTGCTATAATAACAAAAATGGCTAAGTATATATTCATCACCGGCGGAGTCGTTTCGGGACTCGGCAAAGGCATCGCTGCGGCATCTATCGGGCTCATCTTAAAAAGCCGAGGATACAAAGTCGTCAATCAAAAATTCGACCCGTACTTGAACATCGATCCGGGAACGATGAATCCCTACCAGCACGGCGAAGTTTTCGTCACCGACGACGGAGCCGAAACCGACCTGGACTTGGGGCATTACGAGCGCTTTACCGACGCTTCTCTTTCCCAATCGTCGAATACGACCGCAGGCCGCGTCTACCTCGCCGTTTTAAACAAAGAGAGGGAAGGCGGATTTCACGGCGGCACGGTGCAAGTCATTCCGAATATCACCGAAGAGATCCTCCGCCGTATGCTGCTTTCGACTGAAGAGACGAAAGCGGACGTCATCATCACGGAAATAGGCGGTACCGTCGGCGACATAGAATCGCTGCCTTTTATGGAAGCGATCCGCCAGATGAAATATAAAGTCGGCGAAGAAAACTGTTGCTACATTCACTTGACGCTCGTGCCCTACATGAAAAAATCGCAAGAACTCAAAACGAAGCCGACGCAGCATTCGGTAAAAGAGCTGCAGGAGCTCGGCATCCAGCCGGATATCATCATGCTGCGCACCGAAGAGCCGATCGATACGGCGACCCGCGAACGGCTCGCATCTTTTTGCAACGTCGACACGAATCACGTCATACAAAATCTTACCGCGCGATCCATCTACGAAGTGCCGCTCCAAATGGAAAACGAAGGACTCGGCAAAGCGGTATGCGAAGCGCTCTCCCTGAAAAACCCGGTACCCGATCTCGCCGATTGGCAAAAGATGGTCGACAAATTCAACAACCCGAAACGCAAAGTGACGATAGCGCTCGTCGGAAAATACGTCGAACTCCACGACGCATACCTTTCGGTTGCCGAATCGCTCGTGCACGGCGGCATCCACAATGAAGCGGACGTAACGATCGATTGGATCGGATCCGAAACGCTCCCCGACGATAAAGCCGCCCTCGCGCGTTTAAAGGCCGCCGACGGCATCATCCTTCCGGGCGGTTTCGGCGATCGCGGTATCGAAGGTATGGTCTACGCCGCGAAGTACGCGAGAACTCACAAAGTGCCCTACTTCGGCATATGCCTCGGTATGCAGATCCAAGTCATCGAATACGCGAGAAACGTGCTCGGCTTAAAAGACGCGAACTCTTCGGAGATGGATAAATCGACGAGCGATCCCGTCATCGATTTGATGCCCGACCAAAGCGGAAAAATCCTCGGAGGTACGCTGCGTCTCGGAAAATACGAATGTAAAGTAATGCAGGGTACGCTCGCCGAAAAAGCGTACGGTGCCGAAACGATTTGGGAGCGCCACCGCCATCGCTACGAATTCAACAATGCCTACCGTGACAGATTGATACAAGCGGGTCTCGTCGTTTCGGGCGTAAATCCCGAGCGCGATTTAGTGGAAATATGCGAAGCTCCCGATCACCCGTGGATGGTCGGAGTGCAGTTTCATCCGGAATTCAAAAGCCGCCCGAACCGCGCGGGTCCGCTCTTTCGCGAATTCATTAAAGCCGCGTGCGAGTATTCGGTAAAAAAATAGATCGTAAAAACAAGTCCGGTCGAATGTTCATTTCATAAAAAAAATCCGTTCTCACATCGGAGGCGCTATCCGTGCTGTGTATGGCATATGTATAAGCGGTGACGATCGTGCAAACAGCTTATTAATAATAAACAATGAAAAACAATTTTAAAATCAGTACGATATTGTATATAACCTTCGCGATCAAATGTTGTTATAAAACGTACGGAGTTTTGTAACCTATACTGCGAAAATAGAATTTTGCAAATATTGACTTACTTAAAACCGTATGTTATGCTTTATACGATTTGTCCGTAATGACATCGCATTTCAAACGATGGCTGTGAGCGGACAAAACGGGATTTTATTTGTTATTAAATTTATTACGATGACTGATAATAAATTTTAGGAGATCAAGTATGAGTACAATGAAACGAAATCGCCTTGCGATCCTTTTGGTTTCCGTTTTTTTTGTTTTAACAAACTGGTCGGCTTTTGCCAAAAAGGCGGAACCCGAGCTGGTAAAACAGGAAGAAGGTTATTACTACGGCTACGGTAAAGGAGCTACTGCAGCGGAAGCGGAATTCGCGGGAAAACGAGATCTCGTCGAAAGCGCGCTGACCGCCGCAGTCCGCTCCGTAAATCCGAAAGCGCCGCGGGTACAGGTAAGCGATGCATCGGTCAAAGCCCGCATCAACGATATCAAACCCTATTCTCAATCAAAAAAGAATGAGCCGCCTGCTGTCACCTATCGGATGAAAATAGTCGATTGGGACAAAAAAGAAAAGCTCTATACCGATGCGCTTCGCACCGATTTGACCGCCCGCTTCGCTGCGAGCAAGAACAAGAAAAATCCCGCCGATCAGCTTGCAGGCGCGATCGCGATCCTTGCAAAACTGGTCGATGAAGGCGAAAAGGAATTGCTTTCGGCCGTGCCCGACGGCACGGAACTGCTTTCGCGCAGAGCGGAAACGCTGTGTACCGATGTCGCCAAAAATCTCGGCTTTACGTTTTCGGTAAAAGACGGCATCGTGAACGCATCCACGAAATTTTCGGTAAAAGTCGCCGATGCTTCCGGCAACGCGGCAGGAGGACTTCCGGTCACCGTCACGTGGGAAGCTGCAGACCTTCCGACGGATGCAGGGGAAGTCGCAGACGTTCGCGTGCTGACCAAAGCAGACGCGCTCGGAAATATTGCGATCGATTTCCCTTCCGATGAAAATTTCCGGAGCCGTCCGGTAACGCTTACGGTACAGACCGCATTGGCAAAGTCCGTCCCGTCATCGGTCGTTTTGAAAAAGCTCGACTCGCAGATAACCGCCGACGCGCGCTATGTGCGAGTCGACGACATCGACGCGGCATTTCCGTCGGTCGTCGTTCCCGAAGGCGAGTTCAATGCGGGAGCCGTTCCTCAGGACACCCGCGCACAGAAAACAGAAGCCGCTCACACGGCTTCGACCCTTTCATTCGCCATATGCTTAACACCAGTGACGAATGCCCAGTATGCCTATTTTATTCACACGACGAGAGCCGAAAACGCCCCCGATTATTTCGACAATTCCGATTACAATCAGGGAAAACAGCCGGTCGTCGCCGTCAGCTACAGCGATGCCGAAGCATACGCCGCATGGCTTTCAGAACAGACGGGTTCGACCTATCGCCTTCCGACCGAAGAAGAGTGGGAAAAAGCCGCCCGCGCGGGTGCCGATATCATCTATCCGTGGGGTGATGAAAATCCGACGGACGGAAAGCGGGCGAATTACAAAGGCAACGGTAAATTTACAAAGACTTCTCCCGTAGGTTCGTTTGAAAACGGCAACAACGCATGGGGTCTTGTCGATATGTCCGGCAACGTCGCCGAATGGACATCGTCGAATCACGGTATCGAAGGCGAAACGAATCTTCGCACCGTCAAAGGCGGATCATGGATGGACGGTCCGACGGAATTACGCATTTCCAATTACCGCAATATCAACAGCAAAAACGGATATGCCGACGTCGGCTTCCGTTTAGTTAAGGAGGTTTCAGAATGAAAAAATACGCTCTTATCGTTTCGGCAATTTTAGCCGTTATGCTCGTCTCCTGCGCCACGGGAAGTAAAGAAAATCCCGATGACAGGGCTATCGCTGCCGGTGTCAAAGCGTGGAACGATCGCGAGCCCGAAGCGGCAGCTCCGTATTGGAACGAAATTAAAGACGAAAAAGTAAAAAAGCAATATCAGAACTATGTCGCCGCATACAAAGCCGGATCGGATGCTCTTGAAAGTACCGATTCGACGAAAAACGAAGCGAAACTGCTTGCAGCCTGCAATACGGCTCTCGACAAATTCGGCTCTCTCGATCCCGCGCTGAAACTTCCGTCGGACGTCGCCGAAAAAGGCGCTTCGCTTTCGGCAAAACGTATCGACGGTTTGGTTGCAGCGGGAAAAGTCACTCAGGCGAAAAAACTCTATGCGTCCGCAGTAAAAGTATACGGCGATACCGACGAGCTCACGCTTGCGAACAAAGAAACGGACGTCGTAAGCTCTCTGTTTACAAAGAAATCCGCGCTCAACAGTGAAATCGAAAAGGTCCGTGCTATTCCGACTTTTGAAGAAAAAGTTGCGGCTTACGATTCCGTACTCGCTTCTTATGCGAGTGCCGAAAAAGAAATCGACGCTGCGGCGAACAATGCGGGCGTCGCAAAAACACAAGGCGTTTCCGCAAACGTTCGCTCTTTCAAAAAGACGCGCCAGGATTTGGCGATCGAACGCGCTTCGGTCATCCGCGATCGCGCATACGAATACAAAACGCAAATCAACGAAGAATTCGCGCGCACTCCCGAAAACGCGGGCGAAAACGGCAAGATGCCGCTCGAAGCGATCCTCGCTCACTATCAGTCGGTTCAAAAAAATATCGACGGTATATATCAAAACCTGCTCGGCTTCGCCGCAAAATATCCGAACGATATCGGACAGGATATTCTTGACGATATAAACGCGCAGAAAAAAGACCTCGAAGCGAAGATCGCACAGGTCAACTCGGAAATCCGCACCGCACAGGAAATCGCAAGCCGCGGCAAAGTCGTCTTCCCGCTCATGATCGGTCTGTTCAACCCCGATCCGCGTTCGACGGCGGAAAGCAAAAGGAGCCGCCCTGCGAAATTCAGCGCGAAGAACGCAAAAGGTAACGAATACTGGTGGGGTATGGTTTCCATTCCGAGAGGACAGATGAACGACCTCGTCGTCACGCTGAAGGATAACCGCACCGTCCGCGTTTTCGCCGAAAACACGAAGAGCGGAAAACTCATCGAAAAAAACAATATGAAAGACCTCGTCAACCGCAGCGCCAAAATCGGAAACTCATGGCCGGTTCTCAACGCGGGCGGACAGCTGACGAGCAACAAATATTTCTTTGAAATACAAAAGGGCAAAACGCCCGACTATGAAGGCGAAGTGGTCGTCTACAGTTCATTCATTGTGAGGATGCGTTAATGAAGGTCAACAAAAAAGGCATTATTGCTATTATTATCATCGCGCTTATCGTACTCATATCGGCGGGCGCGTTTATCGTGTGGAGAGCTCAGCCGAAGGGCGCGGTCATCGCCGTGTCTACGCTGCCGGATTCTTTGAACCCCGTGCTTGAGCAGAATACGTCGGGATTGAACGCCGCCGAACTCCTGTTCGACGGTTTGGTCAACTTTGAAGTCGACAAAGCCAGCGGTTCGCTTTACTCCGATCTCGCGCTTGCCGAAAGCATCGTGCAGAATCCGGGAGACAAAAAAACGTATACGGTTACGCTCAACGATGTAAAATGGCACGACGGGAATCCCGTCACGTCGGACGACGTCGTGTATTCGTTTGAAGCGTATACGGACGAAGCGAACAATTCTCCGAAGCGCGACTACCTCATGTCGTTTATCAAAAGCGTTACCGCCGAAGACGACAGAACGGTAAAGATCGAATTTGTCAATCCGATACCGGAATTCCGCGCTTATCCCGTACTCACATTCAAGATCGTTCCGTCGAAATACAACGGACAGAAAATGCAGGTCAATATGCGTTCGGGCGAAAACGAGCGCAAATTCGCGACTGCACCTGTCGGAACGGGTCCCTTTAAACTCGCTTCGTGGGAAATCGGCAAATGGGTCACCTTCGATGCGAACGGCACTTATTTCAAATCGAAGCCCCAGACATCGAGCCTCGTCATGAAGCGCATCATCGACCCGATCATCCGCATGAACGAAATGCGCAAAGGTCGCGTCAACGTCATCCTCGAAACGAACCCGATGGACAGAGCCGAAGTTGCAAAGATCCCGAACGTCGACATCAATTCGTACATTCCGTACGCATTCTATGAAGTCGCGATCAATACGAAGTTGTTTCCGAATGCCGAAGGACGCCAGGCTATGGCAATGGCGCTCGACCGCGAAGTGCTCATTCCGTCGATCACCGATCAAAAATCGGGCGTCATTTTAAACTACGGTCCGTTCCCGTCGAATCTCTTTTCGGCGAATATCCCCGAATATGTCGACAAACCCATGCCGACATTCCTTGCATACGATATTAAAAAGGCAAAGAGCCTCGCTTCTTCGGGCGGTATTTCCGGACAAAACGCGATCCTCCTCTACCCCGACTCCATGGGCGAATTCGGTACCAAAATGGCGGAAGGCATCGTCAAACAGCTTGCGGAAATCGGCTTGAACGTTGAAGCCAAACGCACCGGCGACAGGGTTTTCGACCGCATGGTACATACCGAAAAATCGTTCGAACTCGCGCTCATGTATTGCGAAGGCTTCGACAACCTCTATTCGAGCTTGGGCGATTGGTACCGATCGAACGGTTCGAAAAATGTCACCGGGATCGCGGACAGCAAATTGAACAGCCTCTTCGACGCATGGGAAAAAGAGATCGTCACCGCAAATTGGATCGATCTCACGCTCCAAATCGATAAGCGCATCTGCGAACTTTCGCCCGCGCTGTATCTGTGTTCTCTGGAAAAAGACGTTTACTCCCGCAGTTTGGAAAACGTTGCGATAGCTACGGACAATCCGTTCCTTTCGGCTGAAAATTGGAAAATTAAATAGGGAGTGCTATGCGTTTTCTGCGCTTTTTGATTCGAGAATTCATCATCCACGGCATCGTATTTGCCGTGGCGGGAACACTCGTGCTTTCGGCATTTTATCTGCTTTCGATCGGTGCGCCGGCTGAAAGCTATGCCGAAGCGGCACGGTCGTTTTTGCTGCTTATTTCGGGGTCGGAAGATTTTTCGATCGCGCATCCGGGCTTCAGCTCGGGTCAAATCATCGCGTCGGGGGCCGCCGTCACCTTACCGCTGACGTTGCTCTCGCTCTTTATTTTGACCGTCATCGCCCTCGCCTCTTCCGCGTATGCCGTAACGGGACAGTACATGGCCGAGCACCACGAATATGCCGGAGCCGAACGCTTCGGCGGATTTTTGGGCTTGGTAACGTCCGTTCTCGCGGCGGTACCGCTGTTCGTCGGCTTTTGGGTTTTGGCGAATGCTTTCGGAAGCGACGCCCCGTTTATCATCATCGCGCTTATCACCGTAGTGCTCGGCGGGCTTTCATGGGATGCAACGAACTTCCTCAAAGCCGACATGCTTAGGCAGGTCAATTCCACGCACGCGGTCGTATTTTCAACGCTCGGCCGCAATTTGGGACGATTTTTTCCGCTGCCGGAAACCTATTCGGGTTACCTCTTCTCTTCGAGTCTGCCGCGTTTTATCCCCTACCTTGCGGGTAAAGTGCCGGCGATCATCGGAGGAGTTACGATCGCGGAAATCGTATTTTCATTCCCGGGACTCGGCAGTACGCTGCTCGACGCGCTGCTCGCGACGAATACCGATTTGCTCGTAGCGTCGGTGTTTATCCTTTTGTGCGTCAACGCGGTCGTAGCCTTTTTGGTAAAGACCGTTCTATTCCTGATTTATCCGAGGTGGTATGAAAAAGCTATTTAATATCCTCAAAATACTGTGCATCGTTGTTTTGATATCGCCTCTCGCACTTTCATGGCTTCCGTCGTCTTCTTTTGCAGGTCTCGCGCCCCAAAGGATCGTCGACTCCGGTTATTTTACGTCTCTCGTCTCGTCGTTCAAAGAGCTTTCGATTACCCTTGCGGCGACCGTGCTTTTCGCGATGTTGCTGAGCTTTATACTCGGCTACATAAGCGTGCTTAATATGCACGTCGGACGAAGTTTTGCAAATATCCTCAATGCGGTGGAATCGATTCCGGCGATCCTCGTAGCGCTCTTTTGCTACGCTCCGGTATCGGGCTACCTCGCGCGGCACACGAGCGCGGCATCGACGATGATGTCGCTCGTCGTATTCGTGCTCGCCGCCACGGTGACGACGCTGCCGGAAGCCGTGCGGAGCATCGCGATCCCGCTCATCGATCTGTACAACCGAAAATACAGCTTGTCGTTCCGCTCGTACGGATTTCCGAAGATGCGTATTCTCGCCATTTTGATGACGACCGATCTGATGCGCAGTACGTTCCGCCGCGTTGCGGCGGGCATTTTGCTGAAAACGCTCGTCCTCGACTGTTCGTTCGGTTTTATCATTCAGCTCGGCTTCGGCAGCTACGGCACCCCTGCTCACTTGAGCCCGGGCGCTCTGATCGCCGCGCACCGAGATGCGCTATTTGAAGGAGGCGACCCGATCCTCTTTTGGATCCCGTCCGTCGTGCTCATCGCGATCAGCGTCGCCTTTTTGATCGTGCTGAACGAAAAAGAGGGAGGAAACGCATGACACCCATCTCGCTTGATAATTTTTCGATCCGTCTCGGTGAGCGCGTGCTCCTCAAAAATTGCAACTTTTCACTTGAAGCGCATGCTTCGGCCGTCATCATGGGACCGACGGGCACCGGTAAATCGGTATTTTTGAAATCCGTTGCGGGCATTCTCTCTACGAAGATTTTTACGTTCGAAGGAGGCATGAAAGTAAACGGGATCCCCGCGTATTTCAACCACAAGCTCGGCTTCGGCGAATGGTCGCAGATCGCACAGTCGGGGCTGATGTTCATACCCGCGGAAACCGCACAGGTTATGAACCCTGCTTTGACGCTTGATCAAAACCTCGCCCTGCTCGCTCCCGGTCAGCGGCCGGTCATCGTCGAGCGCCTGACAAAATATTTTTCACTCGATTTTGAAGCGTTTGCGCGCCTCTACCCCGACGAAATTTCGGGCGGCGAAATGCAGCGCATCACGCTCATGATCCTCCTGTCGAGAAAAGGAAATCTCATCCTTTTGGACGAGCCGACCGTAAACCTCGACCGGAATCTCAGAAAGCATTTCGTAACGTTTTTGAATAACGAAATACTCGGTCCGAAAGATAAAACCTTTCTCATGGTCAGCCACGACCTCGACTTCATAAAGCGCCTGACGCTCGATAAAGCCTTTATGCTCAAAGACGGCGTTATCGAACAGATGAAAGAACTTCCCGAAATGGAAGGGTACGAAAAACCCGAAGCGAAAAAAGGTGCGTCGGGGACTGCGATCGAATTGAAAAACGTGTCACAAACGTATTTCAAGCGCGGTATCTTCGGAGAACGCACTTTCACCGCATTCAAAGGATTGAATCTCAAATTCGAACGCTCGACCGTATACGGACTCACCGGTCCTTCAGGCTGCGGAAAGTCCACGACGATCAAAGCGATCCTCCGTCTGCTCGACAGCACCAAGGGACAGATCCTCATGGAAGGTTCCGATTTGGTCGCCTTAAAGCCGAAAGAAACGGGAAGAGATCCGAAAGCATTTAAGCCGTTCCGCCGCCGCATGACGGTCGTACAGCAGGACTCGCGCTTTTCGTTTTTCCCCGACTTGAGCATCCGCGATTCGTTCAAACAGATTTCCGCGTCAAGTGAAGGCGGCACGATCGAAGAGCTTGAAAAGAACCTCGAAAAGGTCGGCCTTACGAGTGCAAACCTCGACGAGCGGCCTCAGCAGCTGTCGTCAGGAGAGATGAAGCGCATGGACATCGCGCGCGCGCTGACCGCAAAGCCGGATATCCTCCTGCTTGACGAACCCTTCGCGCACATCGATTTCGAAACGCGCTTGAAAGTCATGCAGGCGATTTCCGAATACCTCGCCGAACATGCGACGATTTTGGTCATCGTCACGCACGAGGATTTCGACCTCCGCTACTTTGTAGAAAAGAGCTTCGATTTCCCCGAACTGGTCGGCCAGTTTACCGGAAATTGAGCAATTCGTACGCGTTCCGCGCTTTGATAAAAACGCGGGCGCGTTAAGCGTTGCAGTAAAACGTCCCGCTTCCCGCGGGACGTTTTTTTATCGGAGATATCGGAAAGCAGGCAAGTTTTGAAACGGCTCATCTTTTATTGCCGGACGGAAAATATGCGTACGTAAATTTCTTTCTAAAAGGTTCAGGCATATTACTTGTATTCATAAACATCGCGCCTATGCCCGACGTCTACAACGAGAATACAAAGCTCGTCATTTTTTATATCACAAAGGATTCTGTAATCTCCAACACGATAGCGCCATAAGCCGATATAATTTCCGACCAAAGCCTTACCTCTGGCTCTCGGATCATCGAGCTTCGAAACTTCGTCCATATAGTCAAGAATCCTTACCTTGACCGAGTTATCTAATTTTTTTAACTGCTTTCTCGCATCTTCCGAATATACAACTCTCACAATCCGAATTCCTTACGGAGTTCATCACTTGTATATGTCTTTCCATTACTCTTTTTAAATCTTTCCAAAGCGGCGATGGCGACATCATAATCCGCCTTATTTTCCAAACAGTCTTTCATAAAGCTGCTGACAGCCTTATTGATAAACCAACTGCGCGAACAACCGCGCTCTTTACAATAAGCATCCACTTCATCAAATACGGTACCGGTAATGCTGAAACTCATGATTTTGGTCTTAGTTTTCTTTCGAACATTCTGCATAAAAACCTCCCGTAAAACATCAAGGCTCTCTAAAAACTGCAGTTTTTAGAGATAACTTTAAAATACCTAAAAGCTTGATCCGATACGATAGTACAAGCATTTTTAATAATATTATCAACACTATTAGTATTTGTCAAGCACTCTCCAAAAACATAAAAATGCCGTCCTAATGCTCTTACAATGCGTGTGCGCCGTCTTACAAAAAAGCGATAGTGTGATATAATAAGCGAACGGTTGGCGCATTTTTGAAAAATCGATATTTTTTGCAATGCCGTATTTTAAACAATAGGGCACCACTAAAAACTGCAGTTTTTAGTGGTAACTTTGAAAGTGCGATGTTGTAACTCGCGATACTACCAGCGAGTTACAACTCGTCAGCATCTCGAAAAAATCGCTAAAGGTGACTTTTTCGAGATGCCCAATATTTTTTACAGACAGGAAATACTATGCCGCTCTCAAAAATCATCGTTCTCGATTTCGGAAGTCAATATGCGCACTTGATCGCAAAGCGTTTCCGCGCTCTCGGTTATTATTCGGAAATCGCCCTCCCCTCCGCTCCTCTTTCGGAAATCGAAGGGGCAAAGGGGATCGTTTTAAGCGGGGGACCCGCTTCGGTGTACGACGCGAATGTCCCCGTCTTCAACAAATCGATTTTGGATTCCGACATTCCGATTTTGGGGCTTTGCTACGGACACCAGCTCATGGCGCAGCATTACGGCGGAAAAGTGGAAAAAGGCGAGGCGGGAGAATTCGGAATCGCTCATCTCACGATCGACCCAAACACCGCGTCCCCGCTTTTTTCCGGCATCGCTTCCCCTATGCAAGTGTGGATGAGCCATCAGGATGAAGTGACGAAGATCGCGGAAGGATTTGAAAAAACGGGCAGCACGGAAAACTGTAAATACGCAGCTTTGCAAAACCTTGCAAAAAAGCGTTTCAGTCTGCAGTTCCACTGCGAAGTTGCCGACACACCGTGCGGCAACGAAGTGTTCGAAAACTTCGCTCGATTTTGCGGTATGGAAAAAAATTGGGATGAACAAGCGGTTTTGGAAATGATAACCCGCGACATACAACGGGAAGCTCAAGATAAAAACGTGCTGCTTTTTTTAAGCGGAGGCGTCGACAGCAGCGTCACCTTTGCGCTTTTAAATAAAGCGCTCGGACAGGATCGCGTGCTTGGACTGCATATCGATAACGGCTTTATGCGTAAAGGTGAAAGCAAAGCCGTCGCCGAACACTATCGCAAAGCGGGTTTTACCAATTTTATCGTTGAAGACGCGAGCAAGCGCTTTTTGAAAGCCGTGAGCGGCCTTGTCGATCCGCAAAAAAAACGTATCGCGGTCGGAGAAACCTTTATCGCCGTTCGAGACGCCATCGTCGCCGAAAGGCACTTGGACGGGGAATCATGGATGCTCGCACAAGGCACGCTCTACCCCGACATCATCGAATCGGGCGGCACGAAAAATTCGAAGGTCATCAAAACGCACCACAACCGCGTCGAAGGAATCCAATCGCTCATAGAAAAGGGTTTGATAATCGAACCGCTGAAAAATCTTTACAAAGACGAAGTGCGGAACATAGGAAAAAAGCTCGGTCTCGCCCCTTCCCTCATCCGCCGCCATCCTTTCCCCGGCCCGGGCCTTTCGATCAACGTGTTGTGTTCGGACGGTACGATGAGCGAAAAAGACAAAACTGATTTTAAAAACGCTGAAAAAGAAATAGAGGCGATGCGCATTCCGCTTTCACAAACCGTAACGAATCGATATGCGCTTCCGGTGCGTTCGGTCGGCGTGCAGGGAGATTTCCGTACCTACCGCTTTCCGGCAGTGCTTTCATTCGAAACGCTTGCAGACGGTTTTTACCGTACACCCGAAGATTGGGACGCACTTGAAGCGGCATCGTCTCACATCACGAATAAGGCTTCTTTTATAAACCGCACGCTCATCCGCCTCTACCGAAAGCCGGGCGTAAAGCTTTCGCTGCAAAAAGGCTATTGCGATAAAGGGCGGCTCGACAGGCTTCGCGAAGCGGACGCCATCGCGCTCGAAGCGCTTTACGAATCGGGATGGTACGATAAAGTGTTCCAACATTTGACGATCGACTTGCCCTATGCGTCCTCGCCCGACCGCGCAAGCTTCGTGCTCCGCCCCGTATGCAGCGAAGACGTGATGACCGCGCGCTTTGCACACTTGCCGCAGGATGTACTTGAGCGCATCGTACAAAAAATCGCCGCCCTCCCCTTTGTCGATGCGGTCTACTACGACGCGACGAATAAGCCGCCTGCGACGTTCGGTTGGGAATGATCGGTACACGTATACCCTCTTACAACTTGTTAATTTTTTTTATGCAAAATTGATTTCCGTGCAGGAATTATTTTCTACTTGACTTTTCGCTTCATCGATTGTATATTTGTAATAATCCTTGCAGGTTTTTTTCCTGCTTCGATACGCGATGCCGTACGGGATACATCTTTTTGCTGTACATTCCGTATCGTAAGGTTTTTCCGAAGGCAGTCGCGTCATTGGCAACCCGGCAAAAGTAAAGCCGGAAGAGGGATTCGCTATGCGGAGCCGGACCGCAAATCCGGAATTGCGGGAAAGAGCAAGTAGGCGTTTTGCCGAACATCTTTCCCTCTTGTTTTTTTTAAGCGCAAAGCCGCGCGACGTAAACCGTGATAAAAGCGTATGCACGACTGTACACGCGGCATAAAATCGCTTACAATAATAGTATGATATTCCGTGCAGCCCTACCGTCGGATATCCGCGCGATTATGGATATCGAAGGCGCATCCTTTGACGCCGCTACGCGTGAAAGCGAAGAGGTGTTTTTATCGCGCATCGAAATCTGCAAAAACTGTTTTATCGTCTTCGAAGATGCACCTTCACATACAATTTGCGGCTATTTCAGTGCGGAAAAATGGGAGCACATTCCCGACGGCGACAAAGCCTTTTCGCTCGAACACGACCCCGCCTCTTCACATCGCCCTACAGGCAGCGTACTCTATTTGAGTTCCTTTGCCATCCTCCCTTCATACCGCTCAAAAGGCATCGGAAAAAAGCTTTTCGCCCAATCGGTCGACCGGTTTTCGTCACAGAATCCGGAAGTAAAAACCGCACTTCTCCTCGTAAACGAAGCGTGGCGGGGTGCACTGCACATCTACAAAAAAAACGGATTTTCGGAATTTCGCCGCATCGAAAATTTTTTTACCGAAGACGGCGTAAAAACGGCCGGTATCGTCATGACGAAAGCGCTGTAAAGCGGCATCACATACGCACTCGATTTTGATTTTGACTAAATACGGTAAATCAATTACAATACGGCTTGTCAGGGAATGCAGCGTAAGACGGATGCCGGCAAAGCGCGCAAAAAACCTCTCTGAAAAATCGCGGATGCGCGATTATCGATTTTTATCAATGAGGTATTTGTATGAAAGAATCCGAAGCGAAATCTTCCCCGACGGAAAGTTGCGGCATCACGAGCGCGCTCTTTACCGACTTTTACGAACTCACGATGGCGCAGGGCTATTGGAAAGAAAAGATGAACCGCCCCGTCGTCTTCGATATGTTTTTCAGGCGCCAGCCGTGGGCGGGAGGTTTTTCCGTCCTCGCGGGAAACGAAACGCTTCTCGACGTTCTCACGTCATTCCGATTTGAAGAGACCGACATCGCTTACCTCGCCGAACAAAAGATATTCGATAAAGGTTTTCTCGATTATTTAAAGGATTTTTCGTTCGGCGGAGACGTCTACATGATGGACGAAGGTTCGGTGATTTTTCCGCAGGAACCGCTTATCCGAATCCACGCAAATCTCATCGAAGCGCAGATCGTCGAAGGATTGATTTTAAATTACGTAAACTTTCAAAGCCTCATCGCAACGAAAACAGCCCGCGTATGGCTCGCGTCGAACAAGGGGAGCCTCATGGAATTCGGTTTGCGCCGTGCGCAGGGCCCCGACGGAGCGATGAGCGCATCGCGCGCAGCCTTCATCGGAGGAGCTGCGGGAACGTCGAACACGCTTGCGGGAAAGCGATACGGCATCCCGGTTATGGGAACGATGGCGCATTCGTGGATCATGTCGTTTTCGTCCGAACTCGAAGCCTTCCGTGCGTACGCGAAAATCTACCCCGAGCATTCTGTCTTTTTGATCGATACCTACGATACGTTGAAATCGGGGATCAAAAACGCGATCATCGCGGGCAAAGAGCTCGCCGAAAAAGGATATAATTTCGGTGTACGCCTCGATTCGGGCGATATCTCCTATCTGTCGACGGAAGTGCGGAAAGAACTCGATGCGGCGGGCCTGCCGAACGCGAAGATTTCCGTTTCAAACGAGCTCACCGAAGACATCATTTCAACGCTCGTCGCCGAGCATGTTCCGATCGACAGCTGGGGCGTCGGCACGCACATGGTGACGGGCGGAAAAGAATCGTCGTTTACGGGCGTGTATAAGCTTGCCGCCCGGCACGATGAAAAAACGGACGCCCTCATCCCCGCGATGAAGTTTTCGGACAATCCGGCAAAGACGACGAACCCAGGCATAAAAAACGTATTCCGCCTCTACGACGAGTGCGGTATGGCGAAAGCCGACATCCTCGCCCTCGACGGAGAAAAAATCGAAGGAGGAAAAGAATACCGATACTATCACCCGATGATCGACTATCGCCAATTCGCGTTTACGGCATCCCGTGTCGAACCGCTTTTAAAAAAGCGAGTCGAAGGCGGGAAACGAACGACGGCGCGCATTCCCGACAGCGAACAGCTTACGATAAGCCGGAAGACGATGCGGGAACAGCTCGAAACGCTCGACGAATCGTATAAGCGCTTATTGAATCCTCACATCTATAAAGTGTCCATAACGGAAAAACTGAAAGATTTGAAGCTGCACTTTATCAAAGACAATATCGCGCGCGGCGAATAAAAAAAGCCGCCGGAAGAACCGCGCAGTACCGCACTTTACAAATGCAAAATCCGGTACTGCGCACCAAGCGAAAGCGAACGAAGTTTTCGCCGAAAGCATATTAAAAAATACTTTCAAAACTCGCTATTTAGGATATTACTTTCTGCCGCAAGCGCGGTACAGTTTTTTGAGGATCGCATTTCCGAAAATGCCGCCCGCGACGAGCGCAATGAAAAAGATCCAGCCGGAAAGCGAAAAGTTTGCAATCGGCGTATAGAGCGCTCCGACGTTGCAGCCGTTCGAAAGTCGCGTACCGAATCCCATCGCAAAGCCGCCGACTGCATAAATGAGGGCGTCGATGGGCGTAATTTTAAGACCGCTCGTAAAGACCTTCGTAAACATGCCGGCCATAAGCAGATAGATAAGCGTACCGACAACGATGCCGATATTTTGCATATTCATCGGATTTTCGGTAAAGGGCACCGTAAAGGGGCCTGCGGGCTTATTAGCAAACGATGTAATCGCATCGGTTGAGACACCGAAAACTCTCAGGAGTCTTCCGAACCAAAAGCCGAACGGCGTCGACGCGCCCCAGCCTTCTTTCGTAACGCCCATGAGCAGCGTAAACAAAACCGACAGAATCACCGCGCCTTCGACAAGTGTCCACGGTTTTACAAAAAGACGGTCATAGGTAGCGCCGCTCAAAATTGTATAGTGCGCGCTGTCGAGATCTGAAAGTTTTTCCTGCACTGTTTCCGTATCGACGCCGGTGTACGTATTCGATTGCTTGCGCTTTTTTTCATAGAGATACGAGAGTGCGATAACGATACCGGCAAAGACCATCGTTACGGCTATCGCTCCGATGTACTCGATACGCTTGTTGCCGCCGAACCAGTCGGGAATAAATACACCGCTCGGGAAGGTTGCCGTCGAAACGAGGGATTTTTTTACCCAGTCCGCTTTCGCCTGGATCGGAAAGCCGACGAATACGCCGATGCCGAAAAAGAGGAGCGTAATGAGCGCGCGCGGTAAACCGGTTACCAAATCGGTGAGCGTGCCGGTCGCACAGCACGACGAACAGCTCATACCGAAACCGAACAAGACGCCGCCGATGACAAGTCCCGCATTGATCGGGTTGACCCAGAGATCGTACTTTGTCGCGTCGCCGAAAATCAAAAACGATGCGGTGAGGATCGCCGAAAGAACAAACATGAGCATGAGAGCGCGCATGAGCTTTGTAGAACCTGCGCGATAGGCGCGGTTGATACTGCCGGCGAATCCGAAAAACGAACGCGAAAGCACATAGCCGAGCGCGAGCCCCATGACCCAGCGGAAAAAAACCATATCCGTTTTTAATAAAGCGGATCCCGACGCGATGCACAAAATAAGCAGCGCGACTCCGATAATCTTTTCAATCGTTTTCATATTATCTCCCTTAATAATTAATATTTAATTGAAATTATAAGCTGTGACGATGGGCTTTCTGTTTTGCACTTTATCGGTAAAGTATTCGTATTCGCTCACGCCGAGAAAAGAGCCCATGATATTGTACACGTTTTTCCAGCCGCTGCCCTGCAGCGCGCAGATTGCGTTATAGCTTCTCTGGCTCGAACGGCAGTGCAAGTACACGGGTTTGTCTTTCGGTATTTCGTTCATGCGCTCTCGCAGTGCGCTGAGGGGGATGTTGACCGCGTTTACGATGTGTCCCGCTGCATATTCTTTCGGCTCTCGCACATCGACGATGTACGCATTCGCTTCAACGAGTTCGCGCACTTTCGTAACGGGTACTTGTTTAAACACTCCGTTCAATATGTTGAGACCGACAAGCGCCGCGTGATTGACGATGTCTTTTGCGGTGCCGAACATCGGCGAGTAACACAATTCGAGCTCTTTCAAATCTTCGAGCGTTCCGTGCAGCATAATGCAAGTCGCGATGACATCGATGCGCTTATCGACCGCACCTTTTCCGATCGCCTGTGCGCCGATGATCGCTCCCGACGGTTTTTCGAAAATCAATTTGAAAAAGAGCGGATTCGCATTCGGCATAAGAGAGACTTTATCGCCGGGGATGACGTACACGTAATCGTAATCGATTCCCGCATCTTTACACGCCTTTTCGTTTAAGCCGGTGCACGCCGCATTGAAATCGAAGCAGCGGATAACCGACGAACCGATGACGCCGGTGTTGCGGTGCGGAATGCGGTACATATCGTCGGCGGCCGCTCTCGCTTCTCTTTGGGCGGGACCTGCGAGCGTGAGGCGCGTTTTTTTATTTGTGATAAAGTGCGTCACTTCGACCGCATCGCCTACGGCGTAGATGTCGGGGACGTTCGTGCGGTAATTGTGATCGACGAGGATGCCGCCCGTCGCACCGAGCGCGACGCCTGCAGATTTTGCAAGTTCGGTTTCAGGCCGTACGCCGAGCGCCATGATGACCGCCCCTGCAGCGATCTTTTTGCCGCTTTCGGTCGTAATGTCTTTTTCGCCGATTTCTTTGATGCCGTCGCCGAGGACGAGAGCAACGCCCTTATCGTACATTTCTTTGTGCAAAATCTGTGCCATATCGTGATCGAATGGCGCGAGCACTTGGTCGAGTTTTTCGACGATCGTGACGTTTTTTCCGGCAAGCTTAAAGTTTTCGGCGACTTCAATGCCGATAAAACCGCCGCCGACTACGACGATATCGCTTACCGAATGCTCCGTAACGTAATCGTCGATCTTTTTGATATCGACGACGTTGCGTACCGAAAATACGTGGCCTCGATCGATGCCGGGGATCGATCGAGGCATGACGGGAGACGCGCCCGGAGAAAGGACGAGCGTATCGTAGCTTTCGTCGAATTCTTTTCCGCTCGTCAAATCCTTGACGCTAAGGGTTTTTTGCTCGGCGTTTACTTTGAGCACTTCGTGCGACGTTTTCGCGACGATATTGTATTGTTTTTTAAATTGTTCGGGCGACATAAGCACGAGATCGTCACTCTTTTTTACGATCCGGCTCAAAAAAAAGGGCAGCGAACAGTTCGAAAACGAAACGTTCGGCCCCTTTTCAAACATAATCACTTCAGCACTTTCATCGAGCCTTCGGGCACGGGCAGCAACGGAAGCACCTCCTGCGACTCCGCCGACGATTACGATCTTTTTTGCCATTTTTTTCAATTACCTCCTGTTTTAGTATGTTATTGAGTATACATCCCATAATTAAAAACTGTCAAGATTGATATAAATATTTGTTTTATAATTGTTACATATCTCAAAAATAAAGGCATACATCGGCAAGTTCGGTAGTGAAAATACGGGTATCGAAAACGGTAAAGATGACGCCAAACCTTCCTGTCAACAAAAATTTAATTTTCCTTTACAAGACTGGAAAAGTCGAGTTATGATAGACTATTACGGTATGGATATTCGAATAGCCTCCATCATCAATATCTTATTCGACGCGAACGATTATATCTCTTCCATCGTTATCGCGGAAAAATTGGGTATCAGTGAAAGCACGCTGTTCCGACTGTTGCCGCAGCTGGAGGAGTGCACGGCGTCCTACGGTTTGTCCCTTTCCAAACTGCGCGGCAGAGGTTTTATGCTGAGCGGCAGCGAAAAGGCGAAAAAAAACCTCATTGCAGATTTTGCGCAAAAAAATTACAAGCCCGAATTTTCACCGGCGGAAAAAAGCTTTTTAGCCTTTCTCCATCTGCTCAATGAAAAAGACGCGGTAAAGCTCGCCTCCCTTGCAAACGTTTTAAAAATATCGGAAAGCGGAGCTGCAAAGATCGTATCCGAACTTGAAACACGTCTTACCGGCTCGGGCTGCGAAATCATCCGCAAAAGAGGTTTCGGCACCTGTATCGGCGGAAGCGAAATCGCAGTCCGCCTCGCAGCTCTAAACAGCGCCTGCCTCTATGTAAATTTCAACGAATTGATGAGCCTGCTCTACGCCTACATTCATCGCTCGGCATCGGAGCGGAACATATTGAAACTGTATTCATTTACATCCGCCGTCTTTGAATTTTTCGATGCCGAAACGACGATAAAAAATAATTTCGATATCGTCGAAACTATCGAACGCAGTACCGGCGTTTCTTTTTCCGATATCGATTTTATCCTCATGTTTTTGTACATCGGCATAACGGAACTGCGACGCAAAAACGGTTTTTTTATAGAGCCGTCTGCGGACGAACGAACCGAAAAGGATGAAAGCGAAGCGAAGATTGTGCAAGCCGTTTCCGATGCGGATTTTTTTATCGGCGGCAATCCTCAGTGCGACAACGAAATACGGGTTTTGACGGAAGTATTTCAAAGCACGGAAGCGTACAACAATATCCTGCCGAATCAAAAAGAATACGAACGTATCGCCGAAGATTTTATAACGTTTATCGAAGGCGCTTTGGACGGCCGCGTCGCGGAACAGAAAAGAACGGCATATATCGTTTACCTGCAGATACTGCACTTGATAAAAAGGCACAAGGGACTTTTTTCCATTCAGCAAAATACATCACGCCTTGCCGAAAATATCGTTCTCAAAAACAACGGTATGCAAAAAATCGTCAAACCTGCGGCCGAATACCTGCAAAAGCGTTTACACATTCCCGTTTCCGAAGAAGACGGAAGCGTTATGCTCGGCTTTATCTCTCCTTTTTTCGAGCGCAATACGCGGAAAATTTCCGCCGGACTCGTATGCGCTTCGGGTCTCGTCTTCAGCAGCATATTGAAAGAAAAGCTCGGCAAAGCATTCCCCGAATTGGATCCGATCGAAACGATTTCCATCCGAAAATTAACCGATGCATACGTAAAAGAAAACAATATCGATTTTATTATTTCGTTTATCGAAACCGCGCCTCTTGCAGTCCCTGTTGCTCACATTTCGGTCAGGCTCGAAGATTCGGACATCGAACAGGTAAAATCGATACTGCAAAATATACGACGGGGGTATGAAAATGCTGGCTGATTTTATTTTACAACACAAAACGTTCGCGCTCAAAGCGCAGTTTGCGACATGGCAGGATGCCGTAAAAAAAAGCGTCGATCTGCTCATCGACTGCGGATGCGCCTCTCCATCGTACTACGAGGCCATACTGCAGTCGGTACGGGATTTCGGTCCCTACTTCGTGATCGCCCCCGGCATCGCGATGCCGCACGCAAGGCCTGAAAACGGCGCTCTGAAACTCGGCTACAGCTTGGTGTGTTTGCACGAGCCGATCGTCTTCGGACACAAAACGAACGATCCCGTCGACATTCTGCTGTGCATTACGGCGCCCGACAAACAATCCTTAAATGAAAAAGCGATCATCGAAGTGATGACGCTGTTCGACAACGACGACGCATTGGCGGCTCTACGCAAAGCGGAAACGGAAGCCGATTTGGAAAAAATATTCGGTCAAATGTCGAGTTTGGAAAATATCAGCTGATAACACTGTGTTTACGGCGAGAACCCGTCCGCTTAGCCGAGGTCGAGCTTTTTAAGACAGGCTTCCGTAAGCCTAACGCTCGAAACGGCACGCAGCCGGAACCTCACCGTAAGCATAATTTTATTTATTTTCCAAACTCGCCATTCATTGATACATGAGACAGTTGGAAAATTTCGAGTTTTAAAAAACTCGAAATTGAACCTATTGAAAACTGCGGAGGCGCATACATGATTGCACAAGAGATAACGATTCAAAATCCGACGGGATTACACACGAGACCGGCAAACGATTTTATCACGCTGGCAAACACTTTCGGCTGCGCGATTACGATTCGCAAAGGCGATAAAAGCGCAAATGCGAAAAGCATTATCAAACTGCTGCGTATCGGAATTTCGCAAAACGACGTCATCACGCTGGAAACCGACGGCGACGACGAAAAAGAAGCGATGGACGCTTTGACGAAATTTCTGGCCGAACTGAAGGAGTAGCGCGGCATGTATAAAGAATTGCACGGAACGGTATTATCCGACGGCTTGTGTATCGGACGGATCGTAAAATCGGCGCACCGAAAAAAACGGGATACGGAGCAAAAGATAGGCGCTGATGCGATCGACGCCGAATGTGCCCAATTTCAAAACGTAAAAAATACCGTCCGGCAAAAACTCGAAGCGCTCATGCACAAAGCCGATGCGGATTCGGACAAGGCGCAGGTCGATATTTTAAAAAGCTATATCGCGATTTTGGACGATCCCGAACTCGAAAACGACGTCATCGAAAAAATAAAAAACGATTTCGATACGCTGCAAGCCTCCCTCGCCCATACCGCAGACGAATATGTCGAAGCTATGAGCGCTTTGGAAGACGAATACCTGCGCGCACGGGCGGACGACTTCAACGAATTGTTTTCGATGCTGCTCTTTTGCACGGATCCCGAAACGGCACAAGCACCGCTCTTGACGGAACCGTCCGTTTTGGCAGCCTATGCGGTCACGCCGGTCGATATGGCCGAATTGGATAAAACGCTCCTTTTGGGGATCGTCTGCGAAACGGGCAACAGAACATCTCACGCGGCCATCATCGCGCGCGCAAACGGCATTCCGATGCTTTCGAATATCCCCTACGACACAGCGGAAAACGGCGATACCGTCATCATCGACGGAAAAGCGCTGTTCGTAAACCCGGACGAAGAAAAGATACGGTCGTACGAAAAAAAATACGCCGAAGTGCAGGCGGAAAAGCGCTTGCTGCAGACGCTCACGGAAAAGAGAGCCGTAACGCTCGACGGTACGGTTATAGAACTCGAAGCGAATATCGGTTCGGAAGCGGAAGCGGAAAAGGCTTTGCAGGAACGCGCGGACGGCATCGGTTTGTTCCGCACCGAATTTATTTTAAATGAAAATCCGGATCGCATTCCGTCGGAAGAGCGTCAATACAAAATCTATGCGGCCGTTTTGAAAGCGATGCACGGAAAGCCCGTGACGATCAGAACCTTCGATATCGGCGGAGATAAACAGTACCCGTGCCTGGCGATGCCGAAAGAGGAAAATCCGTTTTTAGGCTGGCGCGGCATACGCTTTTGTTTGGACAATAAAGATTTTTTTTACACGCAGCTGCGCGCGCTTTTTCGCTCAAGCACGGAAGGAAAACTGCACATCATGTTTCCGATGATCACGGAAGAAGAGGAAGTGCGGCGGATTTGCGAAATCGTTTCGGAAATAAAAAGCGATTTGGACGCCCGGCACATTCCCTACAGTAAAGACGTGCAAATCGGCATCATGATCGAAACGCCGGCTGCCGCTCTCATCGCGGAACGGCTCGCTCCCCTCGTCGATTTTTTCAGCATCGGTTCGAACGATTTGACCCAGTACACGCTCGCCGCGGACAGGGGCAACGACAAGATAAGCGCCCTCTACCGAGAATCGCATCCTGCCGTATTGCGTCTTATACAAAACGTCATCGAGGCGGGCAAAAAATACGGCAAACACGTTTCCGTCTGCGGAGAGATGGCGGGAGACGTTTCTTTTACAAAAAAATTGCTCGATATGGGATTGCGCTGCTTCAGCATGTCGCCGGCAAACATACAAAAAGTCAAAAGAGCGATCCTTTCGGCAACAATAGAGGAATACACAGAGGAATGATCACATGGAAGATCTGATATACAGATTATCGCTGCTGACCGAAAACAAAGTCATCGCGGAGACGACAAAAGAAAAAATCGTTACAATGATTTCTCATTTGGATTCCAAATACGGGATTTCGCTGAACGAAGAAAACGGCAGCCGCTTCGTCACGCATTTGGCGATGGCGCTCACAAGAATCGAAAAAGGAGAAGGCATCACCGAAGTTTCCGATACGATGATAAAAGAAATCGAACGGGAAAAGAATTTCGATGCGGCTAAAGCGCTCGCCGAAGAACTCGAACGCGATATCTTCAAAACGGAATTCCCGATGCAGGAGCGGTATTTTATTATCACCAATTTATTAATACTTATGGACGAATAAGGAGGCATACTGAGATGGCAAAGAAGATCGCCGTCGGCGGACAGATGGATAAACAGCTGATCGCAAAGCTCGTCGCGCAGTACGGAGGCGAAGAGGTTGCGGTCGATATAAAGGGCGATATCGAAGCTGCTATGGGTGTCAAAACAAATGCGTACGATTACTATGTCGGCGCATGCGCTACCGGAGCCGGAGCGGCGCTCGCTATGGCCATAGGTTTGCTCGGAGCGGGACAGTGCGTTTCGCTCAGCATTCCGGGTAAAATTTTAAGCGACGAAGAGATAGCGCAAGCGGTCAACGACGGGAAAAAAGCATTCGGTTTCGTCAATACCGACGCGGAACGGGTACTGCCGGTTTTGGTACAAGCGATACTGAAAAAAGAAAACTAGAAAAACTTAATAAAATCTTTCAGGAGGAAAAAGAAAATGATTTTTCACATCAATGTATTGACCGTTTTGGTCATGGCGGCTTTGGGAGGACTTTCGTCCCTCTTGGCAAATCAAAGCATCGCCGTCTTTCACGACGGACTGAGACCGCTCTTGCCCCAGTACTTGAACAAAGCGATGGACAGACGAAGTCTCTTTGCGACAAGTTTTGCACTGTCGTTCGGTCTCGTTATCGGATTCGGTTTGCCGACATCGATTACGGGAAAAATCATCATCGTGCATACGATTCTGCTCGCCTGCGATATCATCGGTACGGCGTTCAACGATACGAAACGCGGTATGATTTTGTCGGCGGCGGTCGGCTGCGCATACGGCATACTCCTGCTCTTCGGTATGCAGGCGATCATGGATCTGTTTGCAAAAATGCCCATCAACTTTACAAGCAATTTAAGCAGCGTCGGAAATTTGATCATCATTTCGTTTTGCGTGTTTCCCGCAATCGCCGTCGCTTACCAAAAGGGCGTCAAAACGGCAGCCGTCGTCCTCGTATTGACGATGCTCATCAAGCACGTTACCTCTCTCTACGGAAAGTTTACGGTCAACGGAGTAAAGGTCGCGCTCAACGCGGACGGTATGGCTCTCCTCTTCGGTATCTGTGCGATGCTTGTCGTCGCCGCCCGCGTCAAATCCGATAAAACGGGAGAAGCGACGAAAGTGTTTTCGCTGTTTGAAGACAATATCGCGCGCATACGTAAAAACGTCGTTTTGCTTGCGATAAGCGGAGGCGTCGTAGCGCTTGCGACGACGCTGCTCTTGATTTCCGAAGGCCCCGCGTCGCTGACTTTGACCGCAGAGGGAAATTACACGGAAGCCGCTATGGTAGCGCTCGGAAGGATGCTCGGCTTTATCCCGCTCGTCATGACGACCGCTATCATGTCGGGCGTCTATTCGCCTGCCGGAACGAAAGCCGTGCACGTCCCCGCCCTCCTGCTCATCAACTTCGGCATACTCGGTTTGGTCGGATCCTTCTTTATCGGCGCGCTGATCATGGTCATCGAAATCCTCTTGCTCAACGTTATCGCAAAAGGTATGGATAAATCGCCCGGATTAAAGGATTTGGGAGACAATACGCGGACGGCCATGTCGAAAGTGTTGGATTTGGCGCTCCTCGTCGGCGGTATGATCGCCGCAAACGCCATAGCACCGACGATGGGATACATCCTCGTCATCGGTTTGTATTTCTTAAATCAGAATTCGAAAAAGCCGATACCGACGATGGCGGTGGGACCTGTCGGCGCGATATGCACGGGTATTTTGGTAAACATTCTGCACGTGATAGGATTGTTCCCCGTCGCAAAATAATTTAATAATTTTATCGGCGAGTTTTATGCGTATCCGATGCGCCGTAAGACTTGCCGTGTCAGGAGTTTTTATGCTTGCAGACGGTTACACGCTGATGCACGAACACATTCATATCGATCTGTCGAAGGTAAAAAACAATGTGGACTGCCGGCTCGACTGCAGGGAAGAGACGGTCGCCGAATTAAAAAAGCTCTATGCAAAAGGCGTACGAAATATAACCGAAGTTACGAATATCGGCATGGGAAGAGACGTACGCTATGTCGCTTCCGTCGCCTGTGAAACGGGCATCAATATCCTCTGCGCTACCGGCTTTTATAAAGAGCCTTTTTTGCCCGAGTATATCTATGAAAAAAGCGAACGCGACATCGCCGGTATCATGATCAAAGAAATCACGGAGGGTATCGACGATACGGAAATCAAAGCGAGCATCATCGGCGAAATCGGCTCAAGCGAAAATGCGATAAGCGATATCGAAAAAAAAGTGTTCAATGCTGCGATCATCGCGCACAAAGAGACGGGCACCCCGATAACGACGCACACGACACTCGGAAAACTCGGAGCGGAACAGATCGCTCTTTTTAAAAAGCAAAACGTCGATCTCGGCCGCATTTGCATCGGACACCTCGATTTAAGCGGCGATATGGACTATATACTCAAAATACTCGAATCGGGAGCATACGTCGAATTCGATACGATCGGAAAAAACAATTATATGCCGGACGACGTCCGCATCTCCATGCTGCTGGAAATCGAAAAAAGAAATTTAATAGACCGCATGTTTTTTTCGATGGACATCACGCGGAAGTCGAATATGGAACACAAAGGCGGCATAGGCTATTGCTATCTTTTCGACACGTTTATTAAAAATCTGCTCGGTGCGGGATTCAAAACGAGTTCGATAGAAAAAATATTAAAAGAAAATCCGAAAAAATTTTACGGACAGACAGAGGACAAACACTGATGCGCGCATATCCGCTCGAATCCGTCAGCCTGCGCGGCGCGATGGAAAAACAATTTGCATTGGTCGATATCATCACAAAACATTTCAGCGGTTCAGAATTTCTTTCTACAGGGGATTTGGGACTCAATACCGCCGTACATAAACCCGTGTGTACCGAAACTGCGGAAAAAGTGTTGGCCGAATTTTTCCATGCGGAAGCATGTATGTTGACGCGGGGAGCGGGCACGCAGGCGATCCGCTGGGGACTCATGTCCGCGCTGCACCCGTCGGACTGCATCCTCGTACACAGCGCACCGATGTACCCGACGACGGAAGTGAGCGTCGCATCGATGGGACTCCGCGTCGTACGCGCAGACTTCAACGACGATGAAAGCATCGTTCGCGCACTCCGGGAAAACGATATCGCGCTCTGTCTCGTGCAGCATACACGCCAAACGCTCGACGATGCCTACGATCTGCAGCACGTAATCGATTTGATAAAAAACGCAAAACAAAAGACGGTCGTACTGGTAGACGATAATTATGCGGTTATGAAAACCGAAAAAATAGGCTGCGAATGCGGTGCCGATCTGTCCGCGTTTTCGCTTTTCAAATTATTGGGGCCCGTCGGCATAGGCTGCCTCGTCGGAAAAAAATCGCTCATCGACACGGTGTGCGCGTACAACTATTCGGGCGGCGGACAAGTGCAGGGGTTCGAAAGCATGGAAGCGCTGCGTTCGTTGGTATATGCTCCGGTCGCCCTTGCGATTCAGGCGGAACAAAACGACAGGCTCTTGCGTGAACTGAACGACCGCGAAAAATTTCCGTACGTACGGCAGTGTCTTTTAGCAAACGCGCAGTCAAAGGTACTGCTCGTCGAATTTGACAAACCCGTCGCGCAAAAGGTATTGGCCGCCGCCGAAAGATTGGGTGCACTGCCCTATCCCGTGGGTGCGGAATCGAAATTCGAAGTGCCGCCGCTGTTTTATCGGGTATCGGGAACATTTTTGAAAAAAAATCCCGAACTGCGCAATACGATGATCAGGATAAATCCGAACCGCAGCGGAGCGCAAACGATCATTCGGATTTTAGACGAAGCGTATAAAGCTGCGACGGCGGATTAAAGGTTTTTATAAGGCTATGTTTTTACAAACACTCATACGGCGAAATCAAAAACTCGTACGCGCGGCATACAAGCTGCATAAAGATTGCAGAATTTTGCCCGATTCGTATGTCATCGATGTCGATATGCTTTTGCAAAATGCGCGCCGTATTGCGGATGAAGCGAAGCGATGCGGCGTACGCCTCTACTATATGACAAAGCAGATCGGGCGAAATCCGTATATAGCGCAAAAACTGGAAGCGCTGGGCTACGACGGCTGCGTCACAGTCGATTTTAAAGAAGCGGAAACGATGATGAAGTACGGCGTAAAACTCGGACACGTCGGTCACCTCGTGCAGATACCGAAAGCTGCGGTAAACGATATCGTAAACTATGCCCCGGAAGCGATTACGGTCTATTCCGCAGAAAAAGCGAAAGAAATTTCCGATGCCGCGCTTCAAGCGCATCGAATACAAAATATCATGCTCCGCATCGTCGGAAAAAGATCGAATATATACGCTGGACAGGAAGCGGGATGTACTGTGAGCGAACTGGAAGAATTAATAAAAAAAATACAAACGTACAAAGGGGTAAAGCTCTCAGGCTTAACGTCGTTTCCGTGTTTTTTATACGATGAGCGGACGCAAAGCGTCGAACGGACGAAAAACATCGAAGATTTGACGGAAGCAAAAACCTATATCGAATCGCGATTCGGCATACCGATCGAACAGATGAATATGCCGTCCGTGACGAGCGTGCGAACCGTACCGCTGATAAAAGAATCGGGCGGTACGCACGGAGAGCCGGGACACGCGCTGACGGGTACGACGCCGTTTAACGTGTACGACGATTCGGCGGAAATACCGGCATACGTATACGTATCGGAAATCTCCCATACATTTAAAAACAAATCGTATTTTTACGGCGGCGGGTTTTATCCGCGCGGGCACTTTGAGCATGCGCTCATCGAAGACGGAGACGGCACACTCGCCCTACAAAACGTATCGGCATTTCCCGCAGGAAACATCGATTACTATTTGGAAACGCCTTCGCGGCAAAGTATCGGAAAGACGGTGCTCGCGTGTTTTCGCACGCAGATGTTCGTCACGAGATCGGATATCGTTTTGGTTGAGGGCATTCAAAGCGATGCTCCGTCGATTATCGGCGTGTATACGGGACAGGGTATAAAAAAAGAAGGTGATTGATAATGGCGCGATTTATCGTTTTAGTGATAGACAGTTACGGGGTCGGCTATATGGACGACGTGCTGCAAGTGCGGCCGCGCGATTACGGGGCTAATACGTGCCGTCATATTTTGGACAGCGTTCCCGATCTGTACTTACCGCATTTCGAGCGGCTCGGTTTAATGAATGCGCTCGGCTGCGATTACAAAAAGATGAAGATGAATGGAGAGGCGGTATTCGGGAAATCGAGACTGCAGCATTACGGCGGCGATACCTTTTTGGGACATCAGGAGATCATGGGTACGCGCACGCAAAAACCGCTTATGAAGCCGTTTTCGTTTTACATCGATCAAGTGGAAGCGGCTTTAAAAGCTGCAGGGCATTCGGTTGTACGCCGAAAACAAAATGCCGAATATTTATGGGTAGACGACTGCGTCGCCGTCGCCGATAACCTCGAAACGGATCCCGGACAAGTATACAATGTGACGACGAGCTTCCGAAATATATCGTTTGAAAAAGAATTGGAAATCGCACAGATCGTGCGGAGCGTCGTCGAAGTCGAACGGGTTATCGTGTTCGGCGGAACGAAGGCGACGACGGAATCGATCCTCGCTGCGGAAACGGAACGGGAAGGAAAGTATATCGGCATCGATGCGCCGAAATCGCTCGTGTACGAAGAAGGCTATATGGTGCGCCATTTGGGGTACGGCGTCGTGCCGGAAGTGCAGCTGCCGTTTTTGCTCGGCAAAAAAAATATTCCGTGCATACTCATCGGTAAAGTTGCCGATATCGTAGCCAACGCTTCGGGAAAAAGTTTTTTGAACCTCGTCGACACGAAAACGATTTTGGATGTAACGATGGAGCGGATATCCTTATGCGATCACGGTTTTATCTGCGTCAACGTGCAGGAAACCGACCTCGCAGGACACGCGCAAAATCCCGAACGCTACGCCGAAGTTCTCGGTATCGTCGACGGCTATATCGGAAAAATCATCCGCCTGTTGAACGAAGACGATATACTCGTCGTAACGGCAGACCACGGAAACGACCCGACGATCGGACATTCGCAGCACACGCGGGAATACGTCCCGCTTTTGATATACAAGCAAGGTGTGCGCGCGGTCAATATCGGCGTCAGAAAAACGATGGCGGATACCGCCGCGACGGCAGCGGAATTCTTTTCGGCAGAAAAGCCCGAAGCGGGAGAAAGCTATCTGTCGTATCTCGTATAGAAAAAGATTGCGAAATTTGCAATTCCGGTGTATCGTATATATGATAATAATATGAGGATGATAAAAAACGGCAAAAAGACTGCCGGCGTTTTTATCTCGCCGTTTAATTGGCTTTATGGGAGGAAGAATGAAAATTCTCGTGGTATGCGGAAGCGGTTTGGGCAGCAGCTTTATGATGGAAATCAACATAAAAAATATTTTGAAAGAATTGGGGCTTTCGGATATTGAAGTTGAGCACACCGATTTAAGCTCCGCAAAAGGTATGCAGGCGGATATCTATATGGGTACCCGCGATATCACCAATCAATTTATCGGATTTAAAGGCGAGATAATCTCTTTGGACAATATGATCGACAAAGAATATATGAAAAGCAAACTCGTCGAAAAGCTCAAAGAGATGAAGGTTATCTGAATTGCCGATCGGAAGAGTTATAATCGGCGATACGGCGCCGCCGCCGGTTATAACTCCCGCTCATTGCAGTGCCGCCGTAAAATCTCTCCGTAGGAGGAAAAGATGGGATTTTTTCGTTTTTTGATGAATGACGTATTGAGCGTTCCCGCCGTGCTCGTCGGATTGGTAGCTTTGATCGGCTTATTGATCCAAAAAAAAGATGCGTCGGAATGCGTAAAAGGCTTTATCAAAAGTATTTTGGGATTTTTGGTGCTTGGAGCCGGTGCATCGGTGATTGTCGGCGCCTTAGGCCATTTTTCGGGTATGTTTCAGTACGGCTTCCATATACAAGGAATCGTTCCGAACAATGAAGCCATCGTGTCCATCGCGCAAAAGTCGATGGGTTCCGAAATGGCGCTCATCATGTTTTTCGGCATGGTGGTAAATATTCTCATCGCCCGCTTTACGCCGCTGAAATACATATTCTTAACGGGACATCATACCATTTACATGGCCATCCTGATCGCCGTCATCCTTTCCGTCGGCGGATTAAGCGGCTGGCTGCTTATCTTAGTCGGCTCGTTGATTTTGGGTTTTGTCATGGCCGTTTTCCCCGCGTGGGCGCAGCCCGTTATGCGGAAAATCACCGGAACGAACGATATCGCATTCGGACACTTCGGTATCTTCGGCTATATGACGTCCGCATATATCGGCAAACTCGTCGGTAAAGGTTCGAAATCGACCGAAGAAATTCAATTTCCCAAATGGCTCGGATTTTTCCGCGATACGCCCGTTGCGATTTCCGTAACGATGGGACTTATCTTCATCATCTCGGCCATCGTCGCAGGCCCCGAATACGTACAGACCAATGAAAGCGGAGGACAAAACTTTATCGTATTTTCGATTTTGCAATCCATCACTTTTGCAGGCGGCGTATATATCGTTTTGTCGGGCGTCCGCTTAATACTCGGAGAAATCGTTCCGGCATTTACCGGTATTTCGCAAAAACTCGTACCGAATGCAAAACCTGCTCTGGACTGCCCCGTCGTATTCCCCTATGCACCGAACGCGGTCCTCATCGGATTTTTGTCGAGCTTTTTGGGCGGTGTTTTGGGAATGCTGTTGTGCATCGTGTTTAAACTGCCGATCATCATCCCGGGCGTCGTTCCCCACTTTTTCTGCGGCGCTTCGGCCGGCGTTTTCGGCAACGCGACCGGCGGACGCAGGGGCTGCTTTTTTGGTTCGTTCATTCACGGCCTGTTGATCACATTCCTGCCGATCATACTCATGCCGCTGCTCGGAAATCTCGGCTTTGTCAGTACGACGTTCAGCGACGCGGACTTCTGTCTGGTCGGTATCGTCTTAGGCGGAATTATCAATATTTTCCACTGATCATAACTTGAGCGGCAAGTAAAACGGATGGAAAATTTCGGGTAAAAAAACTCGAATCGAATCTTAATAATGGGGCTGTCGAAAAAGTAAGCGATTTTTGAGACAGCCCCGCTTGGTTTTATCGGCGCACGGTAACAACGCCTGCCGCATTTTTACATCTTGCTCTCATTCGCCTGCACCGATACATTTCGGTTCGCTTGCGTTCTCTTACTCCTCATCTTCGGGAAGTCGTTTTAAAAACCGTACGATAACCGGAAGCGATAAAAAACACGCAAGCACGTTCGCCGCGCTCTGCGATATTTCAAGACCGAACAATTCCATCGTCCAGGAGCAAACGATAACGATCGGAACGAAGAGGACGCCGCTTCGAAGCGAAGATATAAGGAGTGCTTTTCCCGCAAAGCCCGTCGACTGAAAAAGCATTTCACCGACGATCGACAGAGGCACAAACGGAAGAGAAGCGCATGCGGCACGGAGCGCAAAGGCGCCGATCGAAACGACTTTTTCATCGTCCCGCATAGCGCGAACAAGCTCGGGTGCGAATATAAAAGCTGCAAGGCCGAACGCGGACAAAAAAATCGTTCCCATAACGGCGGCGGTAAAAAAGGCAGTGCGCACGCGGCTGTATTTTCCGGCTCCGTAGTTGAACGCGGATACGGGCTGAAATCCCTGCCCGATGCCGACGGCTACACAAAATAAAAAATTGGAAAGTTTTCCGACGATCGCCATAGCGGCGACCGCCGCATCTCCCCACACGGCCGCGCAGTTGTTGAGTACCATAGCGGAAACGCTGTGCAGTCCCTGCCGCGTCAAACTCGGAGAGCCGACTCTCCAAATGTCGAAACAGATTTCGCGCGACGTTTTCAAAAGCGCTTTTATCGAAAGGCGGCTCTGCGTCTTTCCGCTCAAAAACATGGATAGCAAAATAACGACGGAGATATATTGACTTATCATCGTCGCAAAACCCGCACCCGAAACGCCTCTGTGAAATACGCACACCATAAGCCAGTCGAGAAAGATGTTGATAATCCCGCCGCTGACAAGACCGATCATCGCAAGAGCCGCCCTGCCCTCATAACGCAAAATATTGTTCGTCACACAGCCGACCGTCATCGCGGGAGCCGCAAGGAAAATCCAAAATGCGTATTCGCGCGCATAGGGCAAAATCGTATCGGTACTTCCGAAAAGGCGGCACAGCGGATCGATGCACAAAAAACCGAGGGCGATAAAAAGCAGTCCCGCCGCCAGTGCGAGAAAAAAACTCGTAGAGGCATAGACGGAAGCTTCGTCGACTTCCTTTTTTCCGAGGTGCCGCGCGATATTGCTGCCCGCGCCGTGACCGTGCATAAAACCGACCGCTTGAAAGATAGCCTGCAAACCGAATACGACGCCGACCGCGGCGGATGCGCTCGTACCGACGAGGCCTACGAAAAACGTATCGGCCACGTTGTAGATATTGGTGACGAGCATGCTGACCGTCGTCGGAAAACCGAGCGAAAGCACAAGACGCGACGCGGGCGTTGCAGTCATTTTTTCATAGTAGCGGTTCCGGTCGATGTTCATAAAAATCAGTATAATCCGCTTTCGGAAAATGCACAATGCGCTTCCCTTGACTTTGTTCATATTTTCTATTAGGATATTGAAATATGAACAAGCGTTTTACTTTTATCCGGTACGTTTTATGCGCAGCTTTTTTGATCGCATCGTTTACAGGCTGCAGCAAAAGCGCTCAAAAGATCACCGTTTTTTCGAGCGCCGAAGAATACCGCAACGCGTATATCGCAGGTGCGCTCCGCGAAAAGTTTCCGCAGTATGTTATCGACGTGCAGTATATGCCGAGCGGCAATCAGATGGCAAAACTCATCGCCGAAGGAAGCAGTACCGCATGCGATATCAGTTACGACATCGATTACGGCTATGCGGAAAAAGCGTGGGACTGCTTTGCGGAAATCGCATACGATACGTCGAAATACCTTCCCGATACGCTCTTTCGCGACGGGAGCAGGATCGAGCCGGACTACCGCAACGGCGGCTGCATTATATTGAACAATAAACTCATCGCCGAAAAAAAACTTTCCGTGCCGAAAGCCTACGGCGATCTGCTCGCACCCGAGTTTAAGGGATTCATATCGATGCCGAATCCGAAAAGTTCGGGAACGGGCTATATGTTTTTAAAAAGTCTCGTCAACGCGTGGGGTGAAGAAAAGGCTTTCGCATACTTCGACGATCTTGCCGAAAACATTCTCCAGTTTACGTCTTCCGGTTCCGGCCCGGTAAACGCGCTCGTACAGGGAGAAGCCGCCGTCGGACTCGGCATGATCGCACAGGCGGTCGAAGAGATCAACAAGGGAGCCGATCTCAGCATCGTGTTTTTTGACGAAGGCGCTCCGTACTGCCTCTACGGTATGGGCGTCATCAAGGGCAAAGAAACGAAACCGGCCGTCATGGAAGTGTACCGCTATATCGAAGATACCGTAAGCCCGAAAGACAAAGAACGATTTGTTCCGGAAAAGATCTATACGAACAGGGATTTTACCGTAAAAAATTTCCCGGAGCGTATTCCCTATGCCGATATGAGCGGCAATACGCAGGAAGAAAAGGAGCGTCTGCTCGCAAAATGGCAGCATTGACAAAAACCAAACTCGAAATACAAAACCTTTCGAAAGCGTTTTCGTCGGAAACGCCCGTCCTCCACCACATCGATTTTACCGTGCGCGACGGAGAATTTTTATCGATACTCGGCCCCTCAGGCTGCGGCAAAACGACGCTGCTGCGCATTATCACAGGGCTTGTCGCTTCCGATACCGGTTCGATTTTAAAAGACGGAGAAGACATAACGAATTTTCCGCCGGCAAAGCGCAAAATGGGAATCGTTTTCCAAAACTACGCGCTTTTTGAAAATATGAACGCGCTCGACAACGTGAGCTATGCGCTCAAAATTCGAAAGAGTACGAAAAGCGGCGCGGAAGAAAAAGCGCGAACGCTTTTGTGCCGCTTCGGGCTTGAAAACGAATTGTACAAAAAGCCGAACAAACTCTCCGGCGGACAGCAGCAGCGGATCGCCATCGCACGCACGCTCGCGCTGAACCCCGATGTCATACTCTTCGACGAACCGATGTCGGCGCTCGATGTCGACACAAGGCTTTCGCTCCGCGCCGATTTGAAAAGTATTCAAAGCGAATTCGGCTCGACGATGATCTACGTGACGCACGATCAGGAAGAAGCCTTTGCTATGAGCGACCGCATTATGGTTATGTATCAAGGCTCGATCCAACAGCTCGATACGCCCGAAGCGATCATACGAAATCCGGCGAACGACTACGTCGAACGCTTTGTCAAGCGCAATATCCAAATAAAAATCCATTCGCTTTTGCCGTTTGCGACGAGGAACTGACATGCGCGTGCAAAAGCTTACGGCGGCGAAACTGCTGCTCATCGTGTTTTTTCTGTTCGCCGTTTTTTTTCCGCTTTCCCGTATGTTCGCGTGTATGGCGGGAACCGACGTCCTCTCCGTCGTCCGTTCGGGACGCTTTTTATCCGCGGTGCGCAATTCGCTCTCCGCTTCTCTCGCCGCAACGTGTATCTCCGTCGTTTTGGGTATCGTACTCGCGTTTTGTACGGAGCGCATAAACGGTAAAGGCCGGCACGTGTGGACTTTTTTGTTTCTCATCCCGATGCTCATCCCGTCGATCAGCACGGGTATGGGGCTCGTCATTTTGCTCGGCCGGAACGGTATTCTCACGAATCTTTTGCGCCTTCCGCATCCGATCTACGGCTTCGGCGGTATCGTCGCGGGATCCGTGCTGTATTCGTTTCCCGTAGCGTATATTATGACGGCGGATATCATACGCTACGAAGACTCGCGCCCCTACGAAGCCGCGGACATACTCGGCATCCCGAAAGCGAAACAGTTTACCGCGCTCTTTGTACCGTATATCAGAAAGCCGCTCATCTCGGTCGTATTTACGGTTTTTACGCTCATCGTTACCGATTACGGCGTACCGCTCATGATCGGAGGCAGGTGCATTACCCTGCCCGTGATGATGTATGAAGACGTCATCGGCCTCCTCGATTTCGGCAAAGGCAGCGTCATCGGCGCGGTCCTGCTCGTTCCCGCCGTCATCGCTTTTATCCTCGATACGATAAACCGCGACAAAGCGTCGTCGTCGTTCGGTATCCGTCCCTTTAAACGCATCGACAATCCGATCGCCGAAACCGTTGCGTTCGCGTTGTGTGCCCTTACGGGAGCCGTCATCGTTTTGCCTGCCGCGTCGTTTTTACTCATCAGCATCGTTCAAAAATATCCGATCGCGATGCAGCCGACTTTCGATAATTTCAAACGCGCGTTTTCGATGAACACCGGAACCTATCTCGCCAATTCACTGCTCATATCGTCTTTCGTTTCGCTTCTCGGCTCCCTTAGTGCGTGCATCCTCGCGTATTTGACGGTCAGAACGCGATCGAAGATTTCAAAGCCGCTGCATTTGTGCGCCATACTCACGCTTGCGATACCGGGTCTCGTCCTCGGTCTTTCATACGTTCTCTTTTTTAAGGGAAGCTTTTTATACGGTACCTTTGCGATCCTCATCATGGTCAATATGATTCACTTTTTTTCTTCTCCGTACCTCATGATGTATAATACGCTCGGAAAGCTGAATCCGAATTTGGAAATCATCGGAAGTACGATGGATATTCCGCGTACAAAAATCATCGTCGACGTCATTTTGCCGCAGGCGAAAAGCACCGTTGCCGAAATGGCGATGTATTTTTTCGTCAATTCGATGATGACGATAAGTGCGGTTTCCTTTCTCGCGACGACGGCGAATCAGCCGCTATCGCTTATGATCCCGTCGTTTGAAAGCCAAATGCTTTTCGAATGCGCGGGCGTCGTTTCGCTGTGTATCCTCGCGGTAAATCTTTTAATAAAAGCGCTTGTCATACGATACAAAAAAATCGTCGCGCAAAGAGATGCGGCATGAGTCTCACTAAAAATCAATTCGACGTCCTTTCGTTTTTTGCCCGAGCAAAAGGGCATCCGACACAGCGCGACACTGCGCACGCGCTCGGAAAGTCGCTCGGACTGGTCAATAAAACCGTTGCGGAATTGAAAGCGTTCGGCTGTATCGACGAAAAAGGTGAGCCGACCGAAAAAGGAAATCTCGCGCTCGAACCGTACCGCGTCAAGCGCGCCGTCATCATAGCCGCAGGATTCAGCTCGCGCCTCGCACCGGTCACGCTCAGCACGCCGAAACCGCTCGTGCGCGTACACGGCAAGCGCATCATCGATTCGCTGCTCGACGCGCTTACCGCCGCCGGCATCACCGAAATATACGTCATACGCGGCTACCGCGGAGAGCAGTTCGAAGAACTCAAACAAAGCTATCCGTCGATCCGCTTTATCGAAAATCCGCGCTACAACGAAGAAAACAATATTTCGTCGATGGTCGCCGCCTCAGGGCATTTTGAAAACGCCTATGTCTGCGAAGCCGATTTGATTTTGCAAAAGCCCGGCCTCATTTCAAAGTACCAATACCACACGAATTATCTCGCCTTTCAAACCGACAAAACCGACGATTGGTGTTTTTACGAGCGGAACGGCTGCATTTCGCGCCTTTCGGTCGGCGGCGTACGCTGCTGGCAGATGATAGGTATTTCATATTGGAACGAAGAAGACGGAAAACGACTTTCGCGCGACATCCGAGCCGTCTACGATATGCCGGGCGGCAAAGAGCGCTATTGGGATCAAGTGCCGCTCGAATATCGTCTCAAAGACTATAACGTGCGCATCCGCGAATGTGTCAAAAACGATATAATCGAAATCGACACGTTTCCGGAACTCAAATCGATCGATGCGGCGTATTGTTAAAAATTATTAAGAAAAGCAAGGAGCGTATATGAGTAAAACGGTATATCTGGGCATAACGGGCGACATCATCCATCCCGGCATCATCAATATCATCAACGAAGGCGCAAAGAGAGGAGAGCTCATCGTCGGATTGCTCACCGATTCGGCTATCGTCTCGCACAAGCGCCTGCCCTATTTAACGTACGAACAGCGCAAAGCGGTCGTCGAAAGCATCAAAGGCGTTTCGCGCGTCGTGCCGCAGGAAGCGTGGAGCTACGTGCCGAATTTAATAAAATACAAACCGGACTATATAATTCACGGCGACGATTGGAAATCGAATTACTTAAGCAAAATACGAGATGAAGTGTTCGAAGCGATGAAAGCGTGGGGCGGCGAAGTGATCGAAATCCCGTATACGCAAGGAATCAATTCGACCGCTCTCGTCGAAGGTGCAAAGACGATCGGAACGACGCCCGATATCCGCTTAAAAAGCCTCCGCCGCCTCATCGCCGCAAAGCCCGTCGTGCGCATCATGGAAGCGCATTCGGGTTTGAGCGGACTCATCGTCGAAAACGCCGAAGTGACGAAAGACGACGGCATCCACCGCTTCGACGGCATGTGGTCGTCGAGCCTCACCGATTCGACGGACAAAGGCAAACCCGACATAGAAGCGGTCGATTTGACGACGCGGCTGCAGAGTCTCACCGACATCCTCGAATGCACGACAAAGCCGATCATCTACGACGGGGACACGGGCGGCATCACGGAGCACTTCGTGTTTACGGTGCGCACGCTCGAACGGAACGGCGTTTCGGCGGTCATCATCGAAGACAAAGTCGGTCTCAAAAAAAATTCGCTGTTCGGGACGGACGTAAAGCAAGAGCTCGCGACGGAAGAAGAGTTCTGCCATAAAATCAGCGAAGGAAAAAAAGCACAGGTGACAAAGGATTTTATGATCATCGCGCGCATCGAAGAGATCATCGCAGGCCGTTCGGTCGACGAAGCGCTTGCAAAAGCCTTTGCGAGCGTTGCAGCCGGAGCCGACGGCATTATGATCCACAGCAAAGATAAATCGGGAGAAGACATTCGAACATTTTGCGAAAAGTTTCGGAAAGAATACAAGAGCATTCCGCTCGTGCTCGTTCCGACGACGTACAATCAGTTTACCGAAACCGAACTCGCCTCTTGGGGTGCAAATATCGTCATCTATGCAAACCACATGCTGCGTGCGGCTTACCCCGCGATGAAAAAATGCGCGGAAACGATTTTGCTCTCGGAGCGTTCCCTCGAAGCGAACGAACTGTGCATGCCGATCAAGCAGATACTCGAACTCATCCCCGGAACAAAATAACTTAAGGCGGTACCTATGATTCGACCGGAATATTTTTACGATCTTTTGCAAAAGCGCGGCTCCGATTTTTTTACCGGAGTACCCGATTCGCTTTTAAAAAATTTTTGCGCCTATGTGACGGACACGGCTCCCGAAGACAAGCACATCATCGCGGCAAACGAAGGCTGTGCGCTTGCGCTCGCATCGGGCTATCACTTGGCGACGGGAAAGACGCCCGTCGTCTATATGCAGAATTCGGGACTCGGCAACGCGGTGAACCCGCTTTTATCCCTCGCGGACAGCGACGTCTATTCCGTACCGCTCGTCCTCCTCATCGGATGGAGGGGTATGCCGGCCGTCCACGACGAGCCCCAACATATAAAACAGGGCAAAGTGACGCTCGCCCTGCTCGATGCCATGCGCATCCCCTACGTCGTCACGGCGGAAAGCGAAGACGAACTTAATAAGCAAATCGATTACTGTTACGCATGTACGGAAAAAGCGTCGGCGCCCTTTGCCTTTGTCGTAAAAAAAGATACGTTTGCGCCTTACGCGCTCAAAAATAAAACTTCTTCCGATGCGGAGATGACACGGGAAGACGCAATAGAGCGTATCGTGCTGCATTCTCCGAAAGATGCGGTCTTCGTTTCTACGACGGGCATGGCGTCGCGCGAACTCTTCGAGCTCCGCGTTAAACACGGCATGAGCGGCGCGAACGATTTTCTCACCGTCGGCAGCATGGGGCACGCGTCGCAAATCGCGCTTTCGATCGCCATGCAAAAAAAGGATCGGCTCGTCATCTGTCTCGACGGCGACGGAGCGGCTATCATGCAGATGGGCGGACTTGCGACGATCGGCGTGCGAAAGCCGGATAATATGATACACGTCGTCCTCAACAACGGCGCCCACGATTCGGTCGGAGGTCAACCGACGGTCGGTTTAAAAATCGATCTTCCCGGAATTGCAAAAGCCTGCGGCTACGCGCATACGTATTCGGTAGAGGATGCCGCTTCGCTCGAAGCCGCCCTCAAAAACGCGCTCTCCGAAAAAAAGACGGCGTTTATCGAAGTAAAGATACGAAAAGGTGCGAGAGCGGATTTGGGACGGCCGACGACATCGCCTCGGGAAAATAAAAAAGCGTTTATGGAAGTGCTGAGGAGGAATGTATGATCAAAGAAGCGGTTATCGTTGCGGGAGGATTGGGCTCGCGCTTCGGCGGACGGACGGAAGCGATGCCGAAAGGGTTTATAGAAATCGAAGGAGAGGCGATCGTCGAGCGTTCGGTGCGGAAACTCATCGCAAACGGCGTCGAACGCATCATCATCGGTACGGGACATTGCAGCGAATGGTACGACCGGCTCGCAAAAAAATACCCGTGCATAGTGACGGTACGGAACGACGATTACGCGAAGACGAGCAGCATGGGAACGCTCGCGGTATGCGCACCGCTCGTCACCGGAGATTTTTTTCTGCTCGAAAGCGATCTCATCTACGACGCCGTCGGATTAAAAGTGCTCGCTAACGATGCGCGCGAAAACGTCATCCTCGCATCAGGCCCGACGAACAGCAAAGATGAAGTTTACCTCGAAACCGACGAAAACGACGTACTCAAAAACGTGAGCAAAAACCGAAGCGAAATTTCCTCCGTCGCAGGCGAACTCGTCGGCATCACCAAGCTCGGCAAAAAAACGCTCGATGAAATGACGGCGTACTACCGAAAAGATTTTCCCGCACATATAAAAATCGATTACGAACAGGTGCTTAAAGCCGTCGCACAGCAAACGCCGGTCTATGTGCGCACCGTGCAGTATTATGCGTGGACGGAGATCGACGACGAAGCGATGTTCACCCGCGCGATCGAAACGATATGGCCGCGCATCGCCGAAAACGAAGAGCTGCAAAATATCCGGCGCGAAGTGCTCTTGAACCCGGGGCCTTCGACGACGACCGACAGCGTAAAATACGCGCAAGTCGTAAGCGATATCTGCCCGCGCGAGAGCGAATTCGGAGAACTCATGGAGTGGTGCTCGAAAGAGCTCACGAGATTTGTCGCAAAAGAAGACTCTTACGCGACCGTCATGTTCGGCTGTTCCGGCACCGGAGCCGACGAAGCGATGATCTCTTCGTGCGTGCCGCCTGAAGGCAAACTGCTCGTCGTCGACAACGGCTCTTACGGAGAGCGACTGGCGAAGATAGCAAAAATATACGATATCGATATGACGGTGTTTAAAAGTTCGACGTACGAAGCCCTCGATGCGCAAAAACTCGAAAACGCTTTTCAATCGGAAAACTATGCGGCGCTCGCGATCGTCTACCACGAAACGACGACGGGATTGTTAAATCGACTCGACATTTTGTGTCCACTCGCAAAAAAATACGGTATGATCACCCTCGTCGATGCGGTAAGCGCATACGGCGGTATGCCGATGGATCTCGAAAAGCTCGGAATCGATTTTATGACGTGCACGTCGAACAAACACATTCAGGGTATGGCGGGCATCGGTTTTGTCGTCGCAAAAAAATCGGAACTCGAAAAGCAAAAAGACTGGCCGATGCGGAATTATTATTTCAACCTCTACGATCAGTACCGCTATTTTCTCGAAACGAAGCAGACGCGCTTTACGCCTCCGGTACAGACTTTTTACGCGCTGCGCCAAGCGATCATCGAAACGAAACAGGAAACGATCGAAAAGCGCTTCGAGCGCTATACTGCGTGTTGGAACATACTGACGAAAGCGCTTGAAGAAATCGGTTTAAAGATGCTCGTAAAAGCGGAACTGCAGTCGCATTTTATCACCGCTATCCTTATCCCCGAAACGAGCGAGTACAGTTTTACCGCCCTGCACGATCACGCGAAAAAAGCCGGTTTTACGATCTATCCCGGAAAACTCGGAAACATCGATACGTTCCGCATCGCAAATATGGGCGACATACGGCCCGAAGAGATGGAGCGATTTACCGTCCTGCTGCGTGAATACATGCATTCCATAGGAGTTTGCTGATCGATGAAAATCGCCGTCGATGCGCGCATGCTCGGTTCGGGAGGGATCGGCACCTATATCGCATCTCTTTTGCCGTATTTTTTGGAAAAAAACGAATGCTTTATTTTCGGAGATACCGAAGCGATCGCTCCGTTCGCAAAATACGAAAACGCGGAAACCGCCGAATGCCGCGTCAAAACGTTTTCGCTTGCCGAACGCTTTGCCTTTCCGTGCGAATTGCGCAAGAAAATCAATTCGTGCGACGTGTACTATACGCCCTATTGCAATATTCCGTCCGGTATCGAAATCCCCGTTTTTTCGACGATCCACGACGTCGTCTTTCTCGACGTTCCCGGCCTTGCCTCGAAAGCGGGAGTCGCCGCACGGAAATACTTTTATCAGCGTGCAATCGACAGATCCCGCGCAGTCTTTACCGTTTCGGAATTCTCGAAAGATCGCATCAGAGCGACGCTCGACTGTAAAAAATGCTCGATCGTCGTCACATACAGCGCGCTTCCGGAATGGCTTTCTTTGAAACCTTCTGAAATCGTATACAAAATCAGACAGTTGCTCTTTGTCGGTAATATAAAAAAGCACAAGGGGCTTTCCGTTTTGCTTGACGCACTGAAAAAAGCGAGAGAAAAAGGCTTCGATATGCCGCTCGTCATCGCCGGAAACGCCGAAAACTTTCGAACACGCGATGCGGAAATCGCCCGCAATATCTCATCGCTTCCCGAAGGCACCGTCCGTTTTACGGGACGCATTTCAGATACCGAACTTTCGGAACTCTATCGAACGTCGACGCTTCTCGTTCAGCCTTCGCTTTACGAGGGCTTCGGACTCCCGCCGCTTGAAGCGCTTTCGCTCGGAACGAAAGCGCTCATATCGGATATTCCGGTGTTCAAAGAGATATACGACGGATTTCCCGTGACCTTTTTCAGATCAGGCGATTCGGACGATTTGGCCGAAAAGCTCGCGTTTTGTGCAAACGACGCAAGCCCGATCCCGTCCTTTCCCGATCGCTATTCGTTTAAAAAATCCGCCGACATCATATTGGCCGCCCTCGATTTTTACCGCGCATAGCTGCCGATGCGTGCAATGCGGTGATTGTTTTTTCGCGTACGATGCGCTACAATCAATAGTATGACAGATTATATTTCCGTTTTATTGTCGCGATACCCTTCTCTTTCGGTATGCGAAAAAGACATACGCCTCGCATACGAACTCATCAAAACCTCCTATGAAAACGGCGGGAAACTCATCATCGCGGGAAACGGCGGAAGCGCCGCGGACAGCGATCATATCTGCGGAGAGCTCTTAAAAAGTTTTGTTAAAAAACGTCGGATGAAAAAATCGTTTATCGACGCACTTACCGCGATCGACGCCGATGCGGGTTCATATCTTTCGGATAAACTCGAAGGCTCTCTTCCCGCGATTTCCCTCGCAAATCAAAGCGCCGTTATGACGGCAAGCTTAAACGACGTCGACGGTAACGCGCTCTTTGCGCAGCAGCTTAACGGCTACGGAAAAGCGGGTGACGTTTTTTTAGGCATTTCGACGAGCGGAAATGCAAAAAACGTCGTCTATGCGGCAGTCGTCGCAAAGGCGAAAGGGATGAAAACGATCGCTCTTTCCGGCAAAACCGGCGGAAAACTTGCGTCCCTCGCCGACACCGCGATCGTTGTGCCTGAAAACGAAACGTATAAAATTCAGGAACTGCACTTACCCATATATCACGCGCTCTGCCTGCAGCTCGAAGAGCATTTTTTTGCCGACTAATTTTTTCATCGCTGCCGGAGATCGTATGTACGCAAAAAAAATTGCCGCCGTCCTTGTCATGGTACTCTGTGCGGGATTCGCATACACGGCTTCTCCCGAACCGTACGATTACTACGAATCGGCGCCCGGTTATGCCGAACCTTTCGATTCGGATGACGATGCGCCCGCCTTTGACCGAAATATTCCGATCGACAGAGAATATGAAGGAAGCGATCCCGTCGAAGGCTATTGGATCGCGACAAACCAGCGAACGGGAGAAGCGCTGTGCGGCTGGCACATGTTCGTAAAGGACGGCATATTGTACGGCGTCATCCTTTCGGCAAAAGACGCGACGAACAAAAGCATCGCTTTCCGAGCACGAGGTCCCTATCCCGATTTTCCCGAAAAAGGCAAACTCGACAAAAAGCCGATGTTCGGTCCGACGTGGATTTACGGTCTTAAAAATGCGGGAACGGGTCGATGGAAGAAAGGCTATATCATAAACCCCGACGACGGAAACTGTTTTCGCTGTAAAATCACGTTTTGTAAAGCGGACGGCAAACGGTATAAACGCGATTATATTAAAATGCGCGGTTCGCTTCGCGGCATCGGCATCGGCATAACACAGCTGTGGCCGGCGGCGACAAAGGCCGAAGCGTCAAGCATACGTTAAGGAGAAAAAGCGTGAAAGTTGCGATCGTGCACGACTGGCTTGTCAATTACGGAGGAGCGGAATCGGTCGTCGAATCGATTTTAAAAATTTACCCCGATGCCGATATCTTTACGCTCGTATACGACAAACGCAAAATCGGAAAGCGTTTTCAAAATAATACCGTCGTCACAAGTGCACTTCAAAAATTTCCGTTTGCGACGAAGCTGTACACAAAACTTTTAAAATTTATGCCGAAAGCTTTCGAATCGTTTGACTTTTCAAACTACGATCTGGTCATCTGCTCGTCCTCATCGTGCGCAAAAGGCGTCATCACGCCGCCGGACGTTCCTCATATCGCATACGTGCACACGCCGATGCGCTACGCGTGGGATCTCTTTTTCGATTATCGAAAGCGAAGCGGCCGCCTCACCCGCTTTTTTATGGACAAGTGGATGCACGAAATCCGAGAGTGGGATTATATTTCGAGCCAGCGGATCGACACGCTGATCGCCAATTCGAAATACATCGCGCGGCGAATCGAAAAATTTTGGAAGCGGGATTCCGAAGTCATCTATCCGCCCGTGCATCTCGAAAAATTTACGCCCGTAAAAAATCCGTCTCTCGATTATTACGTCGCATTTTCGCGCCTCGTTCCGTATAAGCGAATCGATATCGCTTTAGACGCCTGCAAAGCGCTCGGAAAAAATCTCGTCGTTATCGGTTCGGGCTCGGAAGAAAAAAGTTTGAAAAAACGTGCGGCGGGCGAAAAAAACATCACGTTTACCGGCAGGATAAGCGATGAAAAACTGTGTACGTATCTGCAAAACTGCAAAGCGCTCATCTTTTGCGCGGAAGAGGATTTCGGTATCGTACCGCTTGAAGCGCAGGCATGCGGGAGACCCGTCATCGCATACGGAAAGGGCGGCGTATGCGAAACGGTCAAAGACGGTGTGACCGGCGTCTTTTTTTCGGAGCAGACGGCAGACTCCGCGAAAGAGGCGATCGAACGCTTTGAAGCACTCGATAAAAAAGGTGCATTTAAAAGCGAAAAAATCGTACAACACGCGGCCGCCTTTTCCGAAGAGCGCTTTATCCGCGAGTTCAAATCGGCCGTTGAGCGGACGCAAAAAGCTTCAAAACAGCGCGCGGCGCGCAAATGATAAGGCACCATACGCTCTGTGCGATGCCTTATCACTTTGTTAAACACCAGGAAACGGAAAATCGATTTCGATACCAACGATTGCAAACGCTTGAAATGCCGTCTGTTTTAATTTATAATGGCTCCGAAACGATAAGTAGAATGTGGAGTACAAAATGCAAAAAAAGATTTATGTCGCCGGTATGTTCGATGACGATACGGCGAAAAAAGTTGAAGATGCCGTCCGCGCGGTAAGCGGCGTCACAAGCGTTACGGCTTCTCCCGAGAAGGCGCAAGTGCTTGTCGATTACGGAGATGAATCCGTATTGTCTGCAATCAACGCTGCCATTTCGGCGCTCGGCATCGATGTTCTCGATTAGCGTTTTGCAACGTTCTTGACCTCCGCACTGATTTTAGCTATGCTGTAATTATTTAGTAATATTAAAACACATTCGAGGAGCAGCATGGGTAAAACAATAGCACAAAAAATATTCGATACGCACAGAATCGATACTCCCTTTTCGGGTACATCCGTATTAAAACTGGATCGCGTATTTTGTCACGAAATCACGACTCCCATCGCGATCACCGATCTGATCGAACGCGGAAAAGACAGCGTATTCGACAGCGACAAAATCAAAGCGGTCATCGATCACGTCACCCCTGCAAAAGACAGTAAAACGGCGACACAGGGAAAAATACTGCGCGATTGGGCGCACCGGCAGCATATCAAAGACTTTTTCGACATCGGTCGAAACGGCGTATGCCACGCGATCTTTCCGGAAAGCGGCTTTGTACGTCCGGGCTTTACCGTCATCATGGGCGATTCGCACACCTGTACGCACGGCGCTTTCGGCGCGTTCGCCGCAGGAGTCGGCACGACCGACATCGAAGTCGGCATATTAAAAGGCGTGTGCGCATTCCGCGAACCGAAATCGATCAAATTTATTTTAAACGGAAAACTGCGTCCGGGCGTTTTTGCCAAAGACGTCATCCTTTCGATCATCGCAAAAATCGGCGTAAACGGCGCGACCGATCGCGTTATGGAATTTACCGGTCCCGTCATCGAAAACTTCGGCATGGAAGAGCGCATGACGCTGTGCAATATGGCGGTCGAAGCGGGCGGCACGTCGGGCATCTGCGCTCCGGATATGCACACGGTCGACTACCTTTGGGAATTTATTAAAGACGATCATCCGTCGAAAGAAGCCGCCCTCGCCGACTACTCCAAGTGGACAAGCGATGCGGACGCCGAATACGAAAAAACGATATCGATCGACTGCAGTGAAATCGAGCCCCTGTGTACCGTCGGCTACAAACCCGACCAGGTCAAAAACGTGCGCGATATGAAAGGCACGAAAGTCGATCAAGTCTATATCGGCAGCTGCACGAACGGACGCATATCGGATCTCCGCATTGCGGCGGAAGTACTGAAAGGAAAACGCATAGCCGAAGGCGTTCGCGCCATCGTAAGCCCTGCAACTCCGAAAACGTACAAAACGGCGCTCAAAGAAGGCATCATCGATATCTTTATGGATTCGGGATTTTGCGTTACGAATCCGACCTGCGGCGCGTGCCTCGGCATGTCGAACGGAGTGCTCGCAGAAGGAGAAGTGTGCGCGTCCACGACGAACCGCAATTTCAACGGCAGAATGGGAAAAGGCGGCATGGTTCACTTAATGAGTCCCGCAACGGCGAGCGCAACGGCAATCGCCGGCACGATATGCAATTCATCGCTTTATCAGGAGGTATGAGGTGAAACAATTCGGAGGGAGCGTGCTCTTTCTCGACCGCTCCGACATCAACACCGACGAAATCATTCCGGCGAAGTATCTTACCGAGATTTCAAAACAGGCGCTCAAGCCCTATCTGCTCGAAGATTTAAAACTCGACGGTTTTAATCCGAAAACGGATATCGCAGGCAAGCGCGTCATCATCACGCGGGAAAACTTCGGCTGCGGCTCTTCGCGCGAACACGCTCCGTGGGCGCTCGAAGTGAACGGCATTTCCGTCGTCATCGCGGTAAACTTCGCGCGCATATTCCGGCAAAACATGTTCAACTGCGGCATGATGGCGATCGAACTCGATAAAAAATCGATAGACGATATATTCCGCACGTTTTCGGATAAAGAGGCCGAATGCAAAATCGTGCAAAACGACGACGGCAGCGCAAAGGTAAAGCTGATCGCGGGAAGCCTTTCGAAAAGCTATCCGTTTACGCTCGACAGTTTTGCAAAGACGCTCGTCGAAAACGACGGGTGGATCGGTTACGCGGATAAAAAATATTGATGCGTTTTTAAATTCGCACGGACAGGCCGCCGTGCGAATTATTGTATATGAAAGCAAAAAAAATCGCTGACAGTACTTTTTTCGGTTTCAGCTCTTCTTATAATGACCGCCTATGCGGGAGAAAACCGGTCGGCGAACGATAATTCATTTGCCGGATTCGATGTATATACGTTTTCCGCAGGCGATAAGGATGCAACGTATTATCTCAATGAAAATACGCTGCATATACAAGAGCGCTCACTCGGAAGCCGTTATAACAGCTATGATCAGACAATCACATTTTCAACCGTCGAAAAGACCGGCGTGCCGTATATACGATATACGGAATCCGACCGACAGTATGTTTCACTTGACGGTAAAAAATTCGAAGTAAAAAAAAGCGACGGCACGGAGCGGGAAGCCGTATTTTTTAAGAATGAATATTTTTTCGTTTTGCTTAATAAAGACGGTACGTGTTTGTACGGCGCAAAAAATGCATACGATACGTGGGAATATCATGTGCACGATACCGAAGTAAAACAAAGTTCATTTTTAAAAGAAAAAACAAAAAGCTATTCGATAAACGATATGGGTTGTAATTTTCCCGAAAAACGTATGGTATGGGGCGCTCCATGGTGCGAGGGCGTACAAGGACAGGGTATCGGAGAACGGCTTGAGTTTTCATTGAAAAAAAACAATTCATATGCCGAAGTATTCGGCAAACAAAAAATATTTATTTCAATCGGCTATGTCGATTATTTCCGCCCCGATTTATACAATGCCAACTCACGGACGAAAATACTTTCCGTCTATATAAATAATACCTTTTACAAAGATGTCCGCCTCGAAGATACGAGCGAATATCAGGACTTGCTAAAAGACAGGACACTTGCAGCAAGCGATACGATCAAACTCATCATAAAAGACGTATATCCGGGAGAAAAATATCAAGACACTTGTATTAACG